>NZ_QWGJ01000020.1:7944-48695 GCF_003435225.1 Clostridium sp. AF28-12
AGCGGAGAGGAAAATCACAAAGGGATTTTCTTCTCTGCGGGCCTGTGTGTATTAACACAGGCATTGCTTGCCTCTTTTCACCGAAAATGAAAAGAACCAGTGAGAGAATCGTTAAATTTCACTCACTGGCTCAATTCGTTTCAAATTTCTCGGACAACTCTGTCAGTTCTTTCACCGTTTCCTGTGTGTGATGTGACAGGGTGTCACGCATTTCTGGCGGACAGGTGGAATAAAGCATTTTCATCTGATTGACACCTTCATCTTCCAGAGAAATATCTGGATTTATAAGCGTATCTAAAGAGATGTGCAGGACCTTTGCCAATGCTCTTAAAATCAAATAAGAGGGATTCATTTTCCCCTTTTCGATATTGGCGATTTGCTTTACAGAAACATGGCTCAGATCAGATAGCTCCTGCTGTGTTAGCTCTTTATTCTTTCGGGCTTCCCGCATTTTTTGCCCTAAAGCAGTTAAATCATCAATCGGCATAATCGTTCACCTCAATAATATTGTATTGTTCCGGTTTATATGATGGAATGACCTTATTATGCCTGACAAGATGTACGATTATACCGATTTTCTTTTTTGACAGCATGGTTGCGGGCTTGTATTCTTCGAGCAAATGAAATATAATAAAATAAATTGTTAGAGGTGTGAACATGGATTACATGACGCTCAAAGAGGCAAGCGAAAAATGGGGCGTTTCGTCCCGTCAGATAAATTATTACTGCACCGATGGACGCATCCCCGGTGCTGTCAAAATGGCCGGTGTCTGGCTGATCCCCAAGGAGGCAGAGAAGCCAAAGGACAGACGGTATAACGAAAGCAGGTGATACAGTGCTGCATATAGCAATTTGTGATGATGAAAAAGACTTTGTTCAGTATTTGACCGACTTACTGAACCAATACAGCAAGGAAACAGGCCGGAACATAAAGATTATCCCGTACTATGACGGTATGGAGCTGATCGAGAAATACGATCCAACCATAGACCTGATTTTCCTTGATATTCAAATGAAGATGGTAGACGGACTTCATGCTGCCGAGCGCATCCGGCAGATGAACGAAACCGTGGGTATTATTTTCCTGACTACTCTTACACAGTATGGGCTTGAGGGATATAAATACCATGCGACGAACTACATCATTAAGCCCATGAAATATGCCCGGCTCAAATCAGAAATGGACAAATTCGTGGAGCGCAGCCAGAAAGAAGATATCCCCTCTCTGGTGATTACCAATGATACCGGCAAATATAAGGTGCCGCTGAAATCCATTCGATACGTTGAAACCTATAACCGCAATCTGATGTTCCATACCGAGCAGGAAAATATTATCTGCTATAAGAGCATGAAAGAGGTGGAACGGGAACTTTGCGACAAAGACTTTGTGCGCTGCCATACCAGCTATATTGTCAATCTGTTCTATGTGAAAGGCATCAAGAAGCTGGATATTGAATTGATTACAGGTGAGGTCATTCCCATCAGCCAGCCCAAACGGAAAGAATTTATGGAACGGCTGACGGACTATTGGGGGGATTTCTTATGATGCGCTTTTTTGAAATTCTCTCTTTTCTATTGGCATGGGGATATACAGCGGTTTTCTTTCTTATTCTGAAATCCTTTCTTCCTCTCCGCAAAAATGTGGTGCTGAAAGTTATAGCGTTTCTGGTTTGTGGCTATTTGGCTGATTCTATTATCTATTCCAATGATGCCGGAAGTCTGTTCGGTACGATGTTGTTGTTTTTTCTCTATGTTCTGCTGTTTTATCGTGGGACATTCATGGAGAAATTATCGGTCATGCTTGTTTTTTATCCATCACTCATTGCCATTAACTACTTAATGCTTGACACCGGGGGCCGATTATTCAAAATCATAACCCAAGCAAGTTATGAGGAGACTTTGCAATCCCCAACACTAATGCTCATCGGTGCAGCTATTCATACAGTGTCACTTTTACTGCGCTTACTGTTCTGGATCGGCGCGTGGTTGGTTTTGCGGAGGTTTTTGGGAAAAATTCCGTCCCATCTTAACATAAAGACATGGTTGATTATTGATATGCTGATTCTTGCCTCATTTGAGGCAATCTCCACCATTATCTACTTTATGCCGGAAAATACTGCGATTGTTTATCCCATCTGTTGGGCTTCTATTTTTTCCAGTTTCGGGTGTATGTATCTAGCGGCCTATATCTATGATTCCATGCAGACGGCATACCAAGTACAGCAGATGGAAACACAGCGGGATTATTACAAAGAGCGCATTGCCGAAGAAGAACGTGTCCGCTCCATCTACCACGACCTGAAAAACCACCTGCTTGTCATGGAAAGCAGGCAGAATACAGCAGAAACCCGGCAGATGGCCGAAACACTCCGCTCTCAAATTGCAGACTATGAGGACTATGTGCATACAGGAAACGAGTTCCTTGACATCATTCTAAAGGATAAGGCAGCAAAAGCCCGCGAAAAGCAGATTGATTTCTCGGCTTTGGTTGATTTCAAGGGTGTGGACTTCATAGAACCGTTGGACATCAGCACCATATTTGGCAATGCCATTGACAACGCTATGGAGGCCAGCGAACGGTTGCCGGAAGATCAACGATTGGTTACTGTCAAGGCCGAGCGTGTTCGGGATATGCTGATTATCACGGTGGAAAACAACACCTTACCGGGAACACAGCCAGCCGATGGAACCACAAAGAAAGATCGTTTCGTACATGGCTTTGGTATTCCCAATATCAAAAAAGCCGTTGAAAAATATGACGGACAGTGCAGCTTCCGTCAGGAGGATGGAACTTACCTTTTGAAAATTCTGATCCCAATTCCTTAACGGATCGACGCCGCTTCTTCACGAAGCGGCGTTTCTTTTTGTGCAGACTTAGTTTTTTCATTGTAGATGTTAGTTTACGCATTTTCCATTGTGCCTTTCTTTTGCCCGGATATAATGAAGAAAAAACACAAAAAAGCAAAGAGAGGTTATAGAACATGAGTATTTTAAGCACCAAACAACTGACAAAGCAATACTGCACCGAGCCGAATATTGTTAAGGCGCTGGACGGCGTAAACATTTCGATTGAACCGGGCGAGTTTGTTGCCATCATCGGCACATCCGGCAGCGGCAAGTCAACCCTGTTGAATATGCTGGGGGGATTAGACCGCCCCACTTCCGGCTCTGTCAGGGTAGATAATTACGAGCTGGGCAAGCTGAAAGACGAGGACTTGACTGTGTTCCGCCGCCAGCGGATCGGTTTTATCTTTCAGAACTACAATCTGGTTCCCATCTTGAATGTGTATGAAAATATCGTAATGCCCATCCAGCTTGACGGGAAAAAGCCGGATCAAAAATTTATCAAAGAGATCGTGGCTTTGCTGGGACTGGAAAAGAAGCTCTACAATATGCCCAATACACTGTCCGGCGGCCAGCAGCAGCGCGTCGCCATTGCCAGAGCTTTAGCAAGCAAACCGGCGATCATCCTTGCCGACGAGCCGACCGGCAATCTGGACAGCAAGACCAGTGATGAAGTGATCAAGCTTTTGAAAGTCACCAGTCAGAAATTTCATCAGACCATTGTAATGATTACCCATAACCCGGAAATTGCAGCGCAGGCAGATCGTACCATTCATATCGAAGATGGCCGGATTGCAGAGTAAGGCGGTGATACCATGAAAAGACAAAAATCAATGATACGCATATTGACAAACCGCAGTTTCAAGGCAAACAAAACGCGCAATCTGGTTGCCATCTTTGCCATTGTTCTGACAACGGTAATGTTTACATCCCTGTTTGTCCTATCGCAGAGCATGGTTGAAAACCTGCGGAACATGAATTTTCAGCAGGCCGGATATAACAGCCATTTGAGTTCCGGCATCATGACGGACGCGGATGTGGAGAAGATCACCACCCATGAAGCTGTCCGGGACTTTGGCAAAAGCATTGTGGTTGGAATTGCTGAAAACAAGGAGTTGACCGGGCGGCAGGTAGAAATCCGCTATGCGGACGAAAACTATGCCCGTTCCAGCTTTTCCTATCCCACCGAGGGAACCATGCCGGTGCAGGAAAACGAGATTGCTTTGGACACCATTACCCTTGATAAAATGGGGCTGCCTTATGAATTGGGGCAGAAAATCACCCTGCAATGGCGTAAGGACTTAAACGGTGAAGAAATCACCACCAGTATATTCACCCTCTCCGGCTATTGGAATGGAAATTCTGCTGCTATGGCAAGTATGGCATGGGTTTCCGAAGCCTTTGTTCAAAGCCAGTGTGCAGGTATCGACCAAGTGGAACAGTTGGCAAACGGGCAGGTATTAGGAACGGTGATGCTCCATATCGACCTATACAGCGACAGCAATTTGGAAGGGGCGGCGGAACAGATTTTAGCCGACACCGGCCTTTCCAATGTGTCCCTTTCTCCCAATGCCGCTTATGATTCCACAATGAACCAGAATATCAACCGTGAAGTTCTGCCGATGGCAATTTGCATGGTTCTGGTATTTGCAAGCGGTTATCTGATTATCTATAACATCTTTCAGATCTCCGTTGCCAGTGACATCCGCTTTTATGGCCGACTGAAAACTTTGGGGACAACCAAAAGACAGTTAAAGAAGATGATTTACGGACAGGCCAACCGCCTGTCGCTGATTGGTATTCCTATCGGGCTTGTGATCGGGTATCTGCTGGGGGCTGTGCTGGTGCCGGTAATGATAACCGGGACAACGGGAGAAGCCAAAACAGCGGTCAATCCCTATATCTTCATCGGCTCTGCGCTGTTTGCCTATTTGACGGTTCTGATCTCCTGCATGAAGCCTGCGAAAATCGCCGGTAAGGTTTCCCCAATGGAAGCTCTGCGCTACACCGACACCGGAACGAACAGCAAACGGAAAACAAAGAAAAGCACCGGCGGCGCAAGCATCCCGAAGATGGCTCTGGCTAACTTAGGCCGGAACAAAAAGCGTACCATTACGGTAATCTGCTCCCTGACGCTGGGGCTTGTGTTGCTTTCATGTGTCTATGCGAAAAATGCCAGCTTCGATATTGATAAGTACATGAGCCAGACAGTTATTAGTGATTTTGAGGTAGAGGACAGTTCGATTTCTTCCACCTTTGGCACCTATAATCCCTATGGCACCACCATTTCCCCGGAGCTGGTACAGAACATTGAGGGACTTTCCGGGCTGGAAGCAACAGGGCGTTTGTATTCGCAGGTATTTACACATAAAATCGGGGCGTCTGCTCTTGAAAATATCCAGACCTACTATAACGCTGATGACCGGCTGACCTATATTGAAGCAACGGATGCAGGGCTGGCAGAAGCCTATCACGACATGATCGACAGCGGCGAATGTACTTCCATTCTATACGGCATTGACGGCCTGATTCTGGACACCTTTGCACAGGACGGCAGGATGTTGGATGGCACCTTTGACAAAGGGAAATTCTTGTCCGGGGGCTATGTAGTGATGGAAGCGGCTACCGGTGCAGAGGACAGTGGGAAAGAAACACAGCCGACTTATTCTGTTGGTGATACGGTAGAGTTGAACGGCCAGCAATACGAGGTTATGGCGATTGTGGCGGATATTCCCACCATTACCGAGGGCGTAAACAGCAGCACACAAGATTTCCTTTCTTTCTATCTTCCTGCCGATACATTCCGGGCCATGTACCCGGATAACACTCTGCGGAAGCTGTTCTTTGATGTAGTCGAGGAATACCAGCCGCAGGCGGAAGAAATGCTGATCCAATATCAACAAGACGTGGACAAGAGCCTGAATTATACTGCGAAATCCACTTTGATTGAGCATTATCAGGAACAGACACGGGCGAACACTGTGATGGGCTTTGCAATCAGCCTTATCATTGCTTTTGTGGGTATTCTGAATTTCGTCAATTCGATGGTAACAGCGATTGTTTCCCGCCAGAAAGAATTTGCCATGATCCAGAGCATCGGCATGACAAAACGGCAGCTCCGGCGTATGCTGATCGACGAGGGCTTGTATTACGCGGGAAGCACTTTGTTGGCAGCTTATGTATTAGGCACTGTGGCAGTAGCTGTTGGTGTCCGTATGATGGTAGCCGGTGACTGGACGGCAACATTCCACTTTACACTATTGCCGCTGGGAATCTGTACGCCGATTTTGATTGCGTTTGCAATCGTTATTCCATATATCTGCTTTAAGAATTTGGAGAAGCAAAGTATCGTGGAAAGACTGCGGGCAACTGATTGATGTATTCTAACATACGGCCAGTGTCGGTTACACTGGCCGTATGAAAAAGGGACCTAAAATGAAAGAGTACACGCTAATTATCAAGGGAGAAATGGATTTTATCATCTTATCTCCGCAGGTGCTTTCTTCCCTGATTACTCAAATTCATAACAGCCCGGAGCGAAAAGTTGTGGTAAGTATTGAGAGCATCATGCCACCAAAGTTTACCGACTATCTGCTTCGGGTAATCAATAGCAACCGCTTTAGCAATGAACGGTTCCGCTACCGTTGTACGAAGCGGCTGCATGGCAAAAGATGCGGACATGATCTTGTCGGAGTTCATATTGCTGGGGATCGGCGGCAAGGAGCTGTCTGAAGAAAATGCTGCTCAAACAGCAAAGGCGTTGAACATCATCCAGCCTGATTTTATCCGTGTCCACGCCACGGGTATTAAGCTAGAGTCCAAGCTGGGCGAGTTTGTCAGGGATGGCTCGTTTACTCTGCAATCGGAGGAAGAAATCGTTATAGAGCAAAAGTTATTCTTGCAGCAGCTACATGAGATGGACAGTTACTATGTGAATGAACACATCGTCAATCTGCTTCTGGAGGTCAGGGGAAATCTGCGAACAGAGAAACAGGAAATGCTCTCTACGATTGACCGCTTTCTGACCCTGCCACCGGATGAAAGGCTTTTGTTTACTGTCGGCAGGCGGCTCAATATCTTCTTCCGCTTGGACGATCTGAAAAAGCCGAAGCTGCATCAAAAGGCCGGGGAAAGCCTGCAACAGATTTTAAGTAAGAATCCCCATGTTGACTTTGCCGCGCTGTGCAATTACGTCCGGCAGTCACAAATTTAGAGCAGAAAATATAAGCTGGGCATAGCCGTTTTTCGTCAGCTATGCCCAGCCTTTTATTTGCGACTTTGACAGCATGGCGGCTGAACATCCAGGCCGTCCAGATAGTTGTTTCCCCACTGGCACATTGCATCCAGAATAGGAACAATACTCTGTCCAAATGGGGTAAGAGAATATACCGTCTTGGGCGGCTTTTCTGGAATCACTTCACGATGAATCATGCCGTTGTTTTCCAGATCGTGAAGCTGCTGCGAAAGCATCTTCGGCGTGGCGTTTGAAATCAGCCGCTGTAACTCCATATAGTGTAATGGATGGTCAATCAGATGCCAGAGGATCAACGGCTTATACTTGCCGCCGATCAAAGACAGGGTTGCCTCAACTGGGCAGTTGAATTGATTTTTTTCACATTTCATAAAATGGCTCTCCTTTCCCGCAAGGTGCTATCTTTTTGGGAAGTATCTTCCGAAAAAGTGCATTCTTGCGGTTTTGTGTTCTAGTGCTACAATTAGGTCAATGGTTGATTTGATATGCTCAAAATAAAAATACTGAAAGGACTATATATTATGGATTTTATCACGATTGCAAAGCAGCGTATGTCGGTACGCGATTACAAGGAAACGAAGGTAGAACCTGAGAAGCTGGAGCAGATTCTGGAGGCTGCTCATGTGGCCCCGACCGCTGCCAACCTTCAGCCGATTCGCCTGATTGCCGTTCAGAGCGAGGAAGGTCTTGCGAAGATCAGTAAAGCGGCCAATATCTACGGTGCGCCCCTGGCTATTATTGTTTGCGCCGATCACGATAAGGCGTGGGTACGGCCTTTCGATCAGAAGCAGACCGGTGACATTGACGCCTCCATCCTGACCGACCACATGATGCTCCAGGCCACAGAGCTGGGCCTTGGAACGGTGTGGGTATGCTACTTCAAGCCCGATGTTCTGCGCAAGGAATTTGACCTCCCGGCCAACCTGGAGCCGGTCAACATTCTGGTTGTCGGCTATTCCGATGAAGGAACCGGCGACCCCAATCGCTTCAATAAGCAGCGCATCCCGATGAGCCAGCTGGTTTCCTACGAAACGCTGTAATTGAATACCCGCGCAGCCCCTGCAAAACAGCACAGGGGCTGCGTTTTTATCTTTCTGAAATATGAGCGTAGGTTTCTTCAAGAATCCACCGGATATGTTCGTCCTGCAAGGAATAAATCACGTTTTTCCCGGCCTTGCGTGATTGCACTAACCGGACAATCCAAAGCGCACGAAGCTGGTGGGATATGGCCGATTCTGTGACCTCCATCTTTTGTGCCAGTTCGCTGACGCAAGAATCTTTCTGCATCAGATACCAAAGTATCCGCATCCGTGTGTAATCGCCCATCGCTTTGTGAAGCTCGGTTAATTGTTCCAATTCGCCAGGGCTTGGAGCGGAAAAAGTTTTTTTCTCTGTTTCGTTCATGTATTTTTCTCCAATCTATAATGAAGCTGTTTGACAGACAAGAATTATGTCAGTATCATAGTCACAGGAAGGAGCTGATTTTTATGCCGCATTACAATCTACCCCATAACCACGGACAGAATATTGAAAAAGTCTTAAATAAGATGCCCTCTGCGGAAGGGTTTAAGGATATATCATTTTTATTTCAGCAGCTTGGCGATCCGACCCGGCTGCGGATTCTGTGGCTGCTGTGCCATTGTGAAGAATGTGTATGCAATCTCGCGGCGGCTGTGGATATGAGCGCCCCTGCTGTGTCACATCATCTGCGGATATTAAAAAAGAGCGGGATCATTTCAAGCCGCAGGGACGGAAAAGAAGTCTATTATTCGCTGTCGGACACGCCGCAGGCAAAGCTCCTGCATTATGCCATAGATGCGTTGTTTGAAGTATCATGCCCGACTGAACAATAAGGAAATGCGCCGCAGCGTGTGAAAGTTGCGGCGCATTTCTATTGCGCTTAACCCTGATTTGTGCTGCCCGCTGGCATATCCGGCAGCTTGACCCGCATGGCGCGGATGGCATTGAGAATCGCAATAATGGAAACGCCTACATCCGCGAACACCGCCGCCCACATATTTGCATAGCCTAGCGCACCTAAAATCAGAACCAGGAATTTCACGCCCAGGGCAAACACAATATTCTGATTTGCGATGCGGATAGTCTTACGGGCGATCTTCATAACAGCGGCAATTTTGGACGGTTCATCCGTCATAAGAACCACGTCAGCAGCTTCAATGGCCGCATCGGAACCCAAGCCGCCCATAGCAATACCGACATCGGCCCGCGCCAGTACGGGAGCGTCATTGATACCATCCCCAACAAAGGCCAACATACCTTTTTCGCTTTTCTGCTTCAGCAGGCTTTCCACGCGGTCAACCTTATCAGCGGGCAGCAGTTCAGTATAAACCTGATCCAGATGAAGCTGCCCTGCGACTTTCTTTCCAACGGCATCTGCATCGCCGGTCAGCATGACCGTTTTGCGGATACCGGCAGATTTCAGCAGCTTGATTGCGGCTGGAGCATCGGCCTTGATCTCGTCATCAATGATGATACATCCAGCGTATTTCCCGTCACAGGCCAGATAGACCACGGTGCCGACAGCTGAGGATGGCGTGTACTTAATATGCGCTTTCTCCATCAGCTTGGTGTTTCCGGCCAGAATCGTTTTCCCGTCAATCACGGCCTGCACGCCGTGACCGGCAATTTCCTGGACATCGGAAACTCGGCTGTTGTCGATTTTCTGTCCATAGGCGTTTTTAATAGAAAGAGAAATCGGGTGGTTGGAGTAGTCCTCAGCGTATGCGGCCAGCTCCAAAAGCTGCGCTTCCTTCATGCCGACAGGGTGGATCTCGCTGACCGCAAAGGAGCCTTTTGTCAGTGTGCCGGTCTTATCAAAGACCACGACCTCGGTATTTGCCAGGGCCTCCAGATAGTTGCTGCCCTTTACCAGAACGCCGATCTTGGACGCGCCGCCGATGCCTCCGAAGAAACTAAGCGGAATGGAGATGACCAGCGCACAGGGGCAGGAAATCACCAGGAAGGTCAAGGCCCGGTAAATCCAGGTGCTGAATGGCTGCTGGGTAATCAGCGGCGGCAGGATTGCCAGCGCCAGAGCAGCAAATACCACTACCGGGGTATAATACCTGGCAAAGCGTGTGATGAAATTCTCAATACGGCCCTTCTTATCGCTTGCGTTTTCCACAAGGTCAAGGATTTTGGCTACGGTGGATTCCCCAAATTCTTTTGTGGTCTGAATGTTCAGGATGCCGGTCTGGTTGATACAGCCGCTGATGACCTCCATTCCCGGCTCCACCTCGCGGGGCATGGATTCTCCGGTCAGGGCCGAAGTGTCCAGGGTGGAGAAGCCTTTGAGAATCGTACCGTCCAGCGGGATGCGCTCTCCCGGTTTCACAACAATGGTTTCTCCGATCTGAACCTCGTCCGGGTCAACCTGAACCAGTTTTCCGTCCCTTTCGATGTTAGCATAGTCCGGGCGAATGTCCATCAGGCTTGCGATAGATTTTCTGGACTTGGACACCGCATAGGACTGGAACCATTCGCCCACCTGGTAAAACAGCATAACGGCGACACCCTCGGAATGTTCGCCCAAAATGAGTGCGCCGATGGTGGCAATCGTCATCAGGAAATTTTCGTCAAACACCTGTCCATGCAGGATGTTCGTGATTGCCTTCCAGACAATATCCCAGCCGACAACCACATAGCAGACGAGAAAGACCGCCATCTCCGCCAATTCAGGGAGATGGAGCAAGCTGCCTGCAAGAAACAGCACCGCCGCCACGATAATGCGTGTGAGCAAGTGCCTTTGTTTTCGTGTCATAGTGTATTCTCCTTTCGTTGCAGCATAAAGCGTGTCACGCTTTTTCTGTCTATTGATGAAAAACACCGGCTACCTTGTGGCAGCCGGTGTCCAGCTTTTCATTACGCCTTAACAGTCACATCCGGCTCGATCTGCTTAATCAGCGTCTTTGCTTCGGCCAGAACAGCGTCAAACTGATCGTCCGGCGCTTCCAGAACCATCTTCTGACCCAGGAAGTTGACGGATACGCTGGTCACACCATCAATCTTCTTCACGGCGTTCTGGATTTTGTCAGCACAATGGCCGCAGTCCAGGTCAAGCAGTTTAATGGTCTTTTTCATTGAGAAAGCCCCCTTTCATTTTGGTATTTGGTTGGCTTGATATGGCTGAACAATTAAAAGATTGTTTAATCGTTCATGCTGCCAGTATATTCACGAAAACCCTCAAAGTCAATGGATTTGGGAGCGGTTCTGCCCTTTGGATTGGAGAACCTGCCGATTGGATTTCCAGCAAAAAACCTCATTTCTCTTTGGATAAAAAAAGCTCCACTTTGGAGCAGACAAAGGAGAAGCAGGATAAGTATAATGAAAAACGGTCAAAGACCTTGTGCGTAAACTTTATGTTCGGGGCTTTAGCATCTTTCCCCCAAGATGCCAAACGCCCCTTTTCATAACGGTATTTAGTTCCCTACGGGGGAGGGGTACTCGCACAAATCTTTATAAGAAAGAAGGGATGATTTTGCAAAAGGAGCAATTTGACATTACGGGTATGACTTGCTCGGCCTGCTCTACCAGAGTGGAAAAGAGCGTGGCAAAGCTACCTGGCATCAAAGAAGTGTCCGTCAACCTGTTAAAAAACAGCATGGTTGCTTCTTATGATGAATCCGTTTTGGATACGGCGGGAATCGTCCAGGCCGTTGAAAAGGCCGGTTATGGCGCGATTCCCAAAGCCTCCGCACAAAACAAGAGCCGCACGACCACACCGGCAGCAAAACCGGAGGTCAGTACGGCGCAGGTAGAATACAAGCAGATGAAACAGCGGCTGCTGCTTTCTGCCCTTTTTACGATCCCACTGTTTTATATTTCTATGGGTCACATGATGGGGTGGCCGATCCCCAGCTCCTTGCTGGGGATGGAAAATGCAATCAGCTTTGCATTTACCCAATTCCTGCTGCTGATCCCGGTGGTGTTCATCAACTTCAAATATTACCGGATGGGCTTCAAGACCCTGTTCCACGGCTCGCCTAACATGGATTCGCTGATTGCGATAGGCTCCAGCGCCGCAATCGTTTATGGCATTTACGCCATTTACAAAATCGGCATCGGATTCGGTCATGGGGATATGGCTACGGTTCACAGCTTTATGATGGATTTGTATTTTGAATCCGCAGGCATGATTCTGACCCTTATCACCTTGGGCAAAACCCTGGAGGCCCGCGCAAAGGGTAAGACTTCGGATGCAATTACAAAGCTGATGAATCTGGCTCCCAAAACAGCTACCGTGGAGCGGGATGGAAAAGAGCTTCAGGTGCCTGTGGAAGAAGTGCAGTTGGGCGAAACCCTGATTGTCAAGGCCGGTGAGTCTGTGCCGGTGGATGGTATTGTCATCGAGGGCTTTTCCTCCGTTGATGAATCTGCCCTGACCGGCGAGAGCATCCCCGTGGAGAAGCATATCGGGGACAAAGTGATCGGCGCGACCACAAGTAAGTCCGGCTATTTCAAGATGCAGGCCACCAAGGTGGGCGATGATACCACGCTGGCACAGATCGTCCGTCTGGTGGATGAAGCGACCAGCTCCAAGGCCCCTATTGCGAAACTGGCTGATAAGGTCAGCGGCGTGTTTGTTCCGGTGGTTATCAGCATCGCGCTGATTGCAGTCATTGTCTGGCTGCTGTTGGGATATGGCTTTGAATTTGCCCTATCTATCGGCATTTCTGTCCTGGTCATTTCCTGTCCCTGTGCGCTGGGCCTTGCAACGCCTACGGCCATTATGGTCGGAACCGGCAAGGGCGCAAGCAACGGTATCCTGATTAAATCGGCGGAGGCCCTGGAAACGGCCCATAACATTGATACGGTTGTGCTGGATAAGACCGGCACGATTACCCAGGGTACGCCCGTGGTGACAAATATGCTCTGCAAAGAGGGTGTTCCACAAAAGGAGATGCTGCAAATCGCTGCTTCGCTGGAAAAGCTGTCCGAGCATCCGCTGGCGGACGCGATTGTGGCAGAGGCCGAAAAAGCACAACTTTCCTTCCTCCCGGTGGATGATTTCAAGCAGATTCCCGGTCAGGGCCTTGTGGGTCAGATCGGAAACGAAACGTGCCTTGCCGGAAACCGCCGACTGATGGCGGCAAATGGCATCAATGGCGGCGCACTCCTTCAGTTGGGCGAGGAAATGGCGGTTGACGGGAAAACACCTCTGTTCTTTGCCCGTGGCGGTCAGCTTATTGGTGTCATTGCCGTGGCGGATGTAGTTAAGCCCACCAGCAAGCAGGCCATAGCGGAATTGACCGGCATGGGCATTGAGGTGGTCATGCTGACCGGCGACAATGCAAAGACCGCAGAAGCGATTCGGCGTCAGGTCGGCGTGGATCGTGTCGTGGCAGAGGTATTCCCCCAGGATAAGGAGAAGGAAATCCGCCGTTTGCAGAGCGTCGGTAAGAAGGTGGCGATGGTCGGTGACGGTATCAACGATGCTCCGGCCCTTGCCAGAGCGGATGTTGGTATCGCTATCGGGGCCGGAACGGATGTGGCGATTGAGTCAGCGGACATTGTTTTGATGAAAAGCGATCTGCTGGATGTGTCCACGGCAATCCAGCTTAGTAAGGCGGTTATCCGCAACATCAAGCAAAATCTGTTCTGGGCGTTTATCTACAACATCATCGGTATTCCGGTGGCGGCAGGCGTATTCTATCTTCCCTTTGCATGGAAGCTGAACCCCATGATCGGCGCTTTTGCTATGAGTTTCAGTTCGGTATTCGTGGTGTCCAATGCCCTGCGTCTGCGGTGGTTCAAGGCGAAGCATCAGGCCAATACAGAACGGGATTCAGTCCCTATGCATGAACAAACAACGATTAAACAAGAACGAAAAGGAGCAATTCACATGGAAAAAGTATTGAACATCGAAGGAATGGTTTGCGGAATGTGTGTAAAACACGTTGATAAGGCGCTGCGGGACATCCAGGGCATCAAGGATGTGGATGTTTCCCTGGAGAGTAAGTCGGCCCAGGTGCAGCTTGACCAGGATGTGCCGGATGCTGTGCTGAAAGCTGCTATCGAGGACGCTGGCTATCAGCTCGTCAGTATCCAGTAACGGGCCGTTTATGAAGGCCAAGAAAGGCGATATTGTTCACAAGCTAAAAATCGCCAGAGGACAGTTAGACGGTATCCTGCAAATGGTTGAGGAAAATCGCTATTGCGTGGATATTTCCAATCAGCTTCTTGCTACGCAGGCGTTATTAAAAAGCGCCAATCAGCAGATTTTGCAAGCCCATATACGAAGCTGCGTCCGGGAGGCCCTGCAAACGGACGCCGTAAATCCAAAACTGGAAGAAGCCCTGAAACTACTGGAAAAAATGATACAGTAACAACGGGAGCGGAAAGGGCCTTATGTCCTTTCCGCTCCTAAATTCGTTTCAGATTGGATTGTAAATCCTGCGGTTGGGAGCGTACAAAGAAGCCCGGATTTTATATACTTTAAGTGGTTAGTTAGATATGGCTAATCCAGCAAGGCACGTCACTGGCGCGCTTTGCTGGATACCTCGAAATTAAAATAGACCAGGAGGAATAGAGTGATGAAACAGGCACTTGACACAAGAACAAAGCTCTTAACAAAAAGCCCCTGGCCGCTGATGATTGAACTTAGCATCCCTGCGGTTCTTGGCATGGTGGTCGTTGGGCTTTATAACATGATGGATTCCATCTTTGTCGGCCAGATGGTCGGTGACGTGCAGATGGGAGCCATATCGGTATCCTATCCCTTGACGCTTATCAATGCCGGTTCAGCGGCCATGCTGGGCGTGGGTTCTGCATCGGTACTGTCCCGCGCTATCGGCAAGAAGGACGAGAACACAATTAAGAAGATCATGGGCAACTTGGTTGCGATGGTTCTTCTGTTGTCCGTCATCTACACTGTTGTGGGTATGGTTTTCACCCGCCAGCTTCTGTCCCTGACCGGAGCCAGCGATAACATTCTGAATTACGCTGAGAAATATCTGCGGATCGTATTCGCCGGTTCTCTGTTCGTAAACTTCTTCCAGAGCGCCAACATGGTCATCCGTGGAGAAGGCCAGCTCAAAAGGGCAATGACCATTATTGCCAGCGGCGCTATTTTGAATATCATTCTTGACCCTATTTTTATCAGTATCCTGAATCCCTACGGTATGGGCATTGAGGCGGCTGCTTATGCAACGATTTTCTCCCAGTTTGTCCAGGCTGCAATTACGCTGTGGTATTTCAAGAAAAAAAGTCCTCATGTGAAGATTGGGCGCATCCGCATTGACGGAGAACTGCTTCCCCAGGTTCTTTCTGTCGGGGTATCTGCTCTGTTGATGCAGATTCTGACCCTGGTACAGCAGACAGTGATCTATCGTGTGGCATCGAACTATGGCGGGGAAACTTCACAGCTTCTTTTAGGTGCGGCGCTCCGCTTCTGGAATTTCTCTTTCGTTCCTCTGTGGGGGATCAGTCAGGGATTCCAGCCTGCCGCCGGTACAAACTATGGTGCAAAGGACTATGACCGGGTAAAGACGCTGACCAGGGTTTTTATTACTGCTGCAACGCTGCTGTCGCTGGTGTTCTATATTCCTGCCGAGCTGTTTCCAGAGAAGATTTTATCCATGTTCCTGACAACGCCGGGTATCGCGGCATCGGGTGCAACCAACTTCCGCATCATGTTCAGCACTTATGTCCTGCAAGGCAGCTTTATGATTGCCGTAACCCTGTTCCAGTCTTTGGGCAAGGCGAAAAAGGCAACTTGGCTGGTGCTGTTCCGCCAGATCATTCTGTTTATTCCTCTCTGCGTGGTTCTTCCGATGATCGGCGGCATGGGTATTCGTGGCGTATGGCTGGCGATTGCTCTGACAGATGCAATTCTGGTGGTTATTACCGTTTCTATGATGCTTTATGAGTTTGGCAAGCTGCCGGAGACTTCTTCCGTAAATCGGTGAGGAGGGAGCGTTCATGTATCTTTGCGATGGAAAAATAGGAAATGAATATAAAGTTGAGGATATTGATCTGCCTGTCAATATAGAAAAGCGTTTGGAGGCCCTTGGGATGACCCGTGGAACCTCTATCGCTGTTCTGAACAGCAAAAGTCGGGGTGTCCTGATTGTGAAAGTCAGGGGAACACGCTTTGCACTTGGGCGCAATATCACAAAGAATATTTTAGTGGGGTAAATTCCGATGAGAGAAAATTTGACTATCGGCTTCATCGGAAATCCGAACTGCGGAAAGACAACACTTTTCAATGCTTACACCGGTGCAAATCTGAAAGTGGCAAACTGGCCAGGTGTAACCGTTGAGAAAGTAGAGGGTGCCATTAAAGACCATGATCTGAATATTCGACTGGTCGATCTTCCTGGCACTTACAGCCTGACCTCCTACACAATGGAAGAACAGGTATCCAGACAGTTTATACTAAGCGATGAAGTCGATGTGATTATTGATGTTGCGGACGCTTCCGCTCTGGAGCGAAACCTATACTTAACTTTGCAGCTTTTGGAGCTGGGCAAGCCGGTTGTGCTGGCGCTGAACATGATGGACATTGTGGAAAAGCGCGGCATGGAGATTGACACACACAGACTGCCGGAAATGCTGGGCATCCCGGTCATTCCAGTTTCAGCCAGAAAACGGACAGGACTGGATGTGCTACTTCATGCAGCCGCGCACCATAAAGACTGTAAAGATCCGGAGTGTCTGATTCATCATCATAAATATACTCCAAAACACCGGCACGACCACCATTCAGAATACGCAATGGTTTACAGTGATGCTATTGAGGACAAGATTGATCTTATCATGGCAGAGCTGAAGCGGAAATATCCGAACCTGTCCAATTACCGCTGGCACGCCATTAAGCTGCTGGAGCGGGATAAGGAAATCTCTGCACGTTATCCGGTCAATATGCCAGATGTGATCGACCGGAACTATGAATCCGACATTATCAATGAGAAGTATGATTTTATCGAGGAAATCATCAGGGAGGTTCTGGTCAATAAGGATCGTCAAGACGCTTTGACGGAAAAGGCAGACCGTGTATTGACGCATAAGTTTTGGAGCATCCCGATTTTCCTCGTTGTCATGGCGGCGGTGTTCTTCCTGACCTTTACCATTGGCGATTGGCTGAAAGGATTCCTGGAATTAGGAATTGAAAGCCTGTCGGCATTGATAAGCGATGGACTGATTGCTGTCGGGGTCAATGAAGTGCTGCGCTCCCTGCTGGTAGACGGCATCATCGCCGGTGTGGGCGGTATCCTGACTTTCCTGCCGAACATTTTCATTCTGTTTCTGGCATTGGCTTTTCTGGAGGACAGCGGATATATGGCCCGTGTTGCGTATGTCATGGAAGGGATTATGAGCAAGCTGGGACTTTCCGGACGGGCATTTATCCCCATGATTTTGGGATTTGGCTGCACTGTTCCGGCAATCATGGCTTCACGGTCTTTGGAAAACCGGCGTGACCGTTTTAAGGTCATGTTGATTACGCCCTTTATGAGTTGCAGCGCCCGTCTGCCAATCTACATCTTGTTTGCCGAGATGTTCTTTCAGGAACGCGCCATGCTCGTGGCCTATTCCATGTACCTGATCGGCCTGGTGGTCGCTATCCTGGTAGCGGCGATCATCCATTTGATTGACCGGAGAAAATCGGAAAATTATCTGCTGATTGAGCTGCCGGAATATAAGGCCCCCAGCGCCAGAACTGTGGCAATCTATGTATGGGAAAAGGTAAAGGACTACCTTACCAAAGCAGGTACTACCATCTTTGTAGCATCTATCCTCATGTGGGTGATCCTGAACTTTGGGCCGCATGGCTATACTACGGAAATGGCAGACAGCTTCGGGTCTATCCTGGGCCATTGGCTTGTACCGATCTTTGCACCGATTGGACTGGGATTCTGGCAGATAGCGGTTGCTCTGATTGCTGGCATCTCTGCAAAAGAGGTTGTGGTGTCCAGTTGTGCCGTTCTGTTTGGGATTCCCAATATCAACTCCGGCGCGGGAATGGATACATTGGTCGGCATCCTGGGTGCAGCCGGTTTTGGACAGCTCAATGCGTTTTGCCTGATGATTTTCTGCCTGCTTTACGTTCCCTGTGCAGCGGCCCTAGCTACAATTCGCAAGGAATCCGGCAGTACAAGGTGGATGCTGTTCTCGGCCCTGTTCCAGTTGGTTGTGGCCTGGGCTGTTACTTTTGTGGTTTATCGTGTTGGACTTTTGCTGTGAGGTATGAATATGACGTTTGGAAAAGTGCTTCGTTCAGCGGCCATTTTATCAGTGGTCGCATTTGGACTTTGGATTTTGAAAAGAGGATCGGAAACCCAAAGCTAATAAGTTGTGAGTTTCCAGTCAGAAAGGAGTTTTAGATGCTTGTTACTGGTATAATCCTTATCGGGATTGTTTTCTATGCAATATGGGCTGTGCGAAAAATCCATAAGAACCGCAAAAATGGTTCTTGTTGTAGCGGCAGTTGTTCCGGTTGTGTAGGAAAGGAATATTGCAGCAAATAAAATCCCGCATATAGCCGATGTTTTCCGTTTTGGAGGGCATCGGCTTTTTCGTATATTTGCACATTCGGCAGGGCTGCACTATAATAGAATTTGCTTTCTGATTGGATTGCACATCCTGCCGATTGGAGCGGTATAAAATGAGAAAAAACTATATAATAAAAGACGCCAGGAGAATCCTGGCAGAACAAATACGAGATAACGGAATGAATACTATGAACAAAAACCCTATCACCAATGCTACGGGGTTATCTGCGATTATTCCAAAAGATAATGACGGATATTGCACCGTCTATAAAATGGACTGTGAGGATGGCCTGGGGCTTATGACAGTCTATCAGGTTTATCCCGGTATCCAGCTTATTTACAATGATTTTGAAGCAACGAGTTGTTATTGGGACGGAACCATTGATAAGAATGTGCTAGAGATCAATCATTGCCGGGAAGGGCGTGAAGGGAGCGTATTGCAAAGCGGTTCCTGCCTGTACCTCGGAGAAGGGGATCTTTCCATTCATACAATGGATAACTGTGCTTCTGAAATGGCCTTTCCTTTGAGACATTATCGCGGAATCTCAGTAGTGCTTGATCTGGAGCTGGTTTCTCAAAATCCGCCTGGAATCCTCGCCGAGAGCGGTATTGGTATTGCAGATTTCAAAAACAAATTTTGTGCCGATGGCTCATGCTTTGTCATGCGGGCCAAGGATGAGATTGAGCATATCTTTTCTGAACTGTATTCCGTACCGGATCGCCTGCAAAAGCCATACTTCATGCTGAAGGTGCAGGAGCTTCTCTTATTCTTGTGTATGGTGGATGTAAATAAAGAAAAGCAGCGAGAGTTATATACTTCTCCCCAGGTGGAGATTGTACGGGACATTCACAAGCGGCTTATCTCCAACTTGCAGGAACGGCCAACGATTGAGGAACTTTCCAAAGAGTATCTTATCAATACGGCAACCTTAAAGGATACGTTCAAGGGAGTTTATGGACAGCCCATTGGAACCTATATGAAAGTGTACCGCATGAAACAGGCCGCTGCTCTGCTTCGTCAGACGCAGGCAACCATAGCAGAAATTGCCAGCCAGGTTGGATATGAGAATCAGAGTAAATTTGCAACAGCATTTCGAGATGTCATGAAGATTGCACCGGCTGAATACCGGAAACAAAATAGTGGCGATTGATTGGGCTAGGAAAATTTACGTCTACTGCCGGAGGCAAAATAAAACCAGCAGAAACAAATTGCATTTTGCCCTGCTGGTTTTATTCATAATTTTGCGGATCGGAGGATTTGTAACGTCGGCTGATAAACTGCTCCGCCATACAATCCAGTGTTTTCAAGATAATCTGCCGCTCATCCTCGGTACAGGCCAGAAACTTTCCCATGAAATGCTGTACTTGCTTTTCCTGTTCCGAAGCGTCAGGATAAAACAGCTCATTAGCAGAAATGCCTAATCGCTTGATAAAGGATGCCAGTACATCGTAAGACGGATTTTTCTTGCCCTTTTCAATGTCCTGGAGATGACGAAGCCCTCTGCCGGTTTGATCCGCAAGCTCCTGTTGGGTCAGTCCACATTCTTCTCTTGCATCTCTGAGGCACTGTCCCAAATATACAAATACATCTTCCGGCATGATTGCTCACCTCTATTACATTCTATCGTGCGTAAGAGGAAGTTACCATCACCCAATCACGCGTATTGATATGTGTTTATCATGCACTTTTGAAAGATAAAATATACATAAAAGCCCTGACGGGAGGCCAATAAAAAAAACGGCCTTTCACGGCAGGGCATATTTCCATTACCGCCCGTGACTGCCGTTTGAGGAGTCTACGATGGGCGGTTATTTATTTCAGCAGAATTATGGTTTTCAGGTAGGTGATTACCTAAAAAAATCAATGACCTACCAAAGAGAAATTATACACACGGACACGCGCAATCAAGCGTAAATAATCCGCACAATCGTACAACATATCATACAAAATGCGTCAGACAGCTATTAAGGCCGTCTGACGTTTTTCTTTGTCGATTTTACGGGAATTTTCCCGAACATCCACGGTGTCGCTCTCCGCCATAGCCATTTCGGTTGCCCTTTGTCCCTAACAACTGAAATGGAGGAAATTATGACCAAGATCAATCTGCGGGAGCAGTATCCCGATTTTTATAAGACCGATTACATTATTGAGGTTCCTGATGAAGTAGCCGCTGTTATGAAAGAGCATGACCGCCTGGAGGCCGCATACCGCCGCCGTACATATTACCACAAGGCGCATTATTCTCTGGATCGCGGAGACGGAATTGAGTATGATGCCCTTTTCGTTTCCATGACCCCTTGTGAGCTGTATGAGCGCAAAGTGACGATGGAGCAGCTTCACGCTGCGATTGCCGCTCTGCCGGACAAGCAGGCCAAGCGCATCTATGCTTACTACTTCCTAGGACTGACAGAATCAGCGATTGCCAAGAGCGAAGGAGTCAGCGTTGCATCGGTCAGCGAATCTATCCAGCGCGGCCTTCGGAACATGGAGACTTTCCTTAAAAATCGTCTGTAACGCCCCTGAAAGAAAGGCTCAAAGCCTCACGGTTATTAGAAGGACACGCTATCCTCGTGACCTCAAGATCTTTGAAAACTGAATAGACAGCACAACAGGTACATAACTCATGTACGAGCGAATGTGAAACGCCGCGAAGATGGAGCAGTCAGGGAGGTGATGAAAGAACTGCTTCGGAGCGATCTACGATTTCATAAAACGGATTGTGGCAGATCCGGCGCGATGACTGCATGGGGGCTTAAAGATACTTCCTCACGGCCCGCCAAAGACTTGGGGGGAACCCTGTGGCACACGATACGAACGATGCTGCGGAGTTATGACAGCCGCGCCAGCGGAGACCTGTTGTGTTCCCATCGTCAGGGGGCGTGGCAAATATGACGAGTAATCCGAACAGAATAACAGTAGCCGCACCAGGTTTTTATCCGAAGATTTCTTTCAGACTGGTGCGGCTGTTTAAGTATTAAGATATTAAGGAGGCGAGAGTGATGTTTGAAAAATTCCATCGAGGTGACATATATTCGGCTGATTTAAGCCCTGGTATCGGCTCTGAACAAAGTGGCTCTCGTCCTGTACTCATTCTTCAAAATAATGTGGGAAATTGTTTCAGTCCTACGATTATTATTGCAGCAATTACCAGTGTAAGCAAAAAAAGCAGAAAGTTCCCCACGCATTACCACTTAAATGACAGATGCGGTTTGGTTAAACCATCTGTTGTTATGCTGGAACAGATCAGAACAATCGACAAGTCGAGGTTAAAAAACTATATTGGTCATCTAAACAAGGATGACATGGAAAACATAAACAAGACGCTCTTGTGCAGTCTGGGGATTACATAAAAGTGCCGAAAGGCCGTATCATTTTCAGGCCGTGCAAGTAGAGTTATAATTTCGTTAGGAATTGCGGAGGTGATTCTGAATGGAGAATATCCAGAATAAAAGCGCATTGATTCCTTCAGATGAAATCCGGTCAGAAGAACGTCTGGCGGAACAAAAATTTGAAGCGTTTATCACTTCGCTGGCACATATCATCGAGAAATATGGTATGAGAGTGCTGGGCGAGGTTGACGGAGCTGCGTGAGAATCGCAGCTTTACATAGGATATTTTCCAAAAGTAAATTTTGGAGGTATGAATTATGAACCGATATGGAAAACGCTGTGTTTTGTATCCGAGGGTCAGCACAGAGATGCAAGTGGACGGATACAGTCTGGAAGGTCAAAAAAATATGCTGACACGATTTGCGGATCGTGAGGAAATGATTGTTGTTGATACTTATGAAGATGCCGGTAAATCCGGTAAATCCATTGAGGGACGGCCTGCCTTTCAAAAAATGCTCAGAGATATTGAGGATGGCTTGGACATTGACTATATTTTAGTGTATAAGCTGTCACGGTTTGGTCGTAATGCAGCAGATATACTTAACTCTTTGGAGTTGGTTCAATCTTATGGTGTAAATCTGATTTGCATAGAAGAAGGGATTGATTCCTCTCAGACAAGCGGAAAACTTTTGATTTCTGTACTATCTGCTGTGGCTGAGATTGAGCGTGAGAATATTATCGAGCAGACGATGAACGGGCGGCGCGAAAAGGCACGGCAGGGTGGATGGAATGGTGGCTTTGCTCCCTACGGATATACACTGGAAGATAACAAGCTGATGATTGAAGAAACAGAGGCTGTGGCAATACGGAAGATTTTTGAATTATATACTTCATCGGAAATCGGTTTGGGTGGTATTGCGAATCAGTTGAACTTACAAGGTATACGGAAAATTCCGAGGCAGAATGGCACATTAGAGGATTGGACAGGACATTTTATTAAACTGATATTGGATAACCCGGTTTATTGCGGTAAAATTGCTTATGGACGGAGAACGAAGGAAAAAGTCAAAGGCACAAAAAACGATTACCAGATGAAAAGAAATGACGATTACATTCTGACAGAGGGACAGCATAAAGGAATCGTTAGTGAGGAGGTATGGGAAAAGGCTCATGCCAAGCGTCTTAGAACCGGAGTAAAGCAACCGTCAAAAATTGGGCGAGATCGAGTTCATTTGTTATCCGGTCTGCTGAAATGCCCGGTTTGTGGAAGTCCCATGTATACGAATAAACACGCATGGACAAATAAAGATGGCACTTACAAAGAAATTTACTATTATGTATGTAGTCGGAATAGGATGGTCCGGGGGAAGCATTGTGAATATAAGGCGATGCTGAAAAAGACCGATATTGAACCGATGGTCATTGAGGCAATTCGTGAGATCGTAAGGAATGAGGAATATGCCCAAGCCATTAAAAAACGGATTGGCGTTCAGATTGACACGAAAGCAGTGGATAAAGAACTGGAGGGCTATCAGGCAAAGCTGAAGGAAGTTGATCTGAATAAAACAAGATTGGAACGGGAAATTGACAGTCTCCCTGCTGATGCAAAATATCGGGAACGAAAGCTCCATGATATGACCTTGCGGTTAGATTCCCTATATGATGTCATTGTTGAGCTGGAGGAAAAAATCGAAGATGCCAGACTTCGGCGAGATGCAATTAAGCAGCAGGCAATTACTCTTGAGAATATTTACAAAATCATGGTGAATTTCGACTGCGTTTATAATATAATAAATGACGAAGAAAAGAGAAATGTGGTCACAGCCTTGATTAAGGAAATTGAAATTTACAGGAATGACGAGTCTGAATATCCGCTAAAGCGGATTGGTCTGAATTTTCCGGTGTTCAAGGATGGCGGGGAAGTTACGGAGCTTTTGTGGGACAAAGGGAATACCGTTGAGACTATATGTTTATTGTCCAAACTTAATGCGAAGCAACATATCGAGATTAACTTGGATATGGACGAGCTGGATTTGACCGATGCGGAAAAGAAAGCCACCTACCAAGAAATCAAAGATTATGTGTTGGAGCACAGCGGCTTGAAAGTTAGCAGCTTGTATATCGCACAGGTAAAACAGAAGTGCGGTATCATTGAGCGTGAGAACTACAATAAGCCGAAGTCTGAGGACGCTAAACAGCCGCAATGCCCGCCAGATAAAGAAAAAGCAATCAAGGAGGCATTGACGCACTTCGGCATGATTTAAGGAGGGCGGATATGACGTATTTGATTTCTTGTGAGTTCAACATGGATACCGCTTGTGTGGAACTGAAATTCAACGACGGCAGTATGATTGCCATTGACACCATTGCCGTGGAGAACGAGGTTGCCGACAATATGTATCAGCGGTCAGAGTTGGACTGGCTGATCTACAATGCGCCGTTGGAGTACGCCGATCTGATACTGAACGGCGATCCGGAGAAGTATCTGAAAGCGGTCACGCAGTATAAGCCGTTGGATAGCTGACATGGAAACAGCCCGTAGGACGTCAAAATCCTACGGGCTGTGTTTTCAGCCATATTTTAACTGTATTATCTTCTGTAATTCACAACCTCACCTGTTTTCTCCTGGCTAATCAGCATTCCAGAAGTATCAAAAGTGTATCTGAATACATAGCTTGT
This sequence comes from Clostridium sp. AF28-12, assembly GCF_003435225.1. Classification (NCBI taxonomy): domain Bacteria; kingdom Bacillati; phylum Bacillota; class Clostridia; order Eubacteriales; family Clostridiaceae; genus Clostridium; species Clostridium sp. AF28-12. The sequence continues at coordinate 32,560 of NZ_QWGJ01000020.1, forward strand.
GCCGCCAATTGTGAAGGAACTTGTTGCGGGAGAGAAGAATGTGGAGGTAATGCTTTCTACATCCCAAAGTAGATTTCCCGTATCACTCACAGAAAGCTTTCCACCAAGAGACCCGTTGACAGAGTAGTATTCTTGGGGTTTCCCTGCATTAGGCTCACATACCAACAACATTGCGGTGTAGTTGTCCCGTACCATAGGCGTCAGTTCATCACTGGAAATTTCCCAGATGTTATTATCAAACAGATAATTCAATACTCCGGCAATTTCATATCTACCGCCTGCACTCTGATCTTCATTAGCAAGTCTCGGAACAGCGTACGCAGACAAATAGATATTTCCGTTATATTCAATCATATCGGTAATGTAATAGTAAGAATCTTCATCGCCATAGGAGAAGGACTCTGTAATATTACCTTCGCGGTCAACCTTAACGATTTTTGCGTGCTCATTCGTCATATAGCTACCGAGCTGAACCATGTAACCATCTTCAAACCGAGCTGCATTCCAAATCCCGTAGTTACCTACTTCGGTTTTATGGAAGTAGGTTTCTTTTCCATCCACCGTATACTGGCTAAGACAGAAATATTTCAGATCACCACGGCTGATTACGGCATAGCTGCCATCAGCATTTTCCAAAACGGAAGCGATGTATTCATCGTCAAATCCGTTATTGAGCATGTGTTTCCAAACGAGATTACCATCTAAGTCGATTTTAGCCATCCATGCATGGGAAATTTGAGTACTGGACCAAGTGTCGGTTCTACCGTAGGCAATTACACCATCCGATACGGTGCTATAATCTTCAATCCAAAAATCGGAAATAGAAACACTCCAAAGCAAGTTATCTCCATCGTATTTCTCGAGATAGCTCTTATCGTGCACCTCTAAGCCAAGAGATTCATCTTCTTTGTATTCCGAATGGTATTTATAGTGTACGCCTGTTTGTGTGGCACCAATAAAACCACCGGTATAATTTTTATAATTCCAAAGATTTTCAATATCCTCTGGTGTTGGATTGTCTTGAACAATCTCGTAACCACCGATATTATCGGAAGAAATACTGTTTCGAATCACTTCGGCGGTCTTAGAATAAGTGAACGACTTCGTTGTAATATCACGATACACTTCCTTAATCTCACCACGAGTAAGTCCTTCCGTAGACATACCATAGTCATTAAAGAATTGAACAGCAGCTTTATATTCCTTTGCTTCAGCAACAACCGCAAAGGAACCGAAGCAAACGGACAGGACTAAGACCATGCAGGCAGCGATTGTACCCCATCTAAACCAAATTGGCTTATTTCGAGATTTCTTTGCAACGGGAGCTGCTTCGGCAATGTGTCGATCATCAATTTCTCCAAAAATGTCTAAAAGACGTTTGTTTTTCATAACGTTATACCTTCTTTCTCCAATACAGATTTAAGTTTACCTCTTGTACGGAAAAGGGTAACTGTCACTTTGCTTTCAGAAAGGCCATATTCATCTGCAATTTCTTTTACGGGACTCATATAAAAATAACGACGAACAAATATTTTTCTTGTTTCTGCTGGGAGTTCATCAAGGAAACGGTCGAGTACATCTCTGATGACCATATTCTCAACAGTATTTACTGCATCTTGTTCAGCAGGGATGCACTCTGATAGTTCGTCGAGAATTAGTGAGGTTTGTCCCGCACCACGCTTTTCAGCAGAGAGCTTTTCCCATTTATTCAAAGATAAATTGCGAGTGATTTTTCCAAGAAACGTCTGCAATTTGCTCGGGCGTTTAGGTGGAATGGAGTTCCATGCTCGGAGATATGTATCGTTGACACATTCCTCCGAATCTTCATCGTTATGCAGAATGCTGTAGGCAATGTAGTGGCAGTATCTTCCGTATTTCTTGGAAGTTTCAGATATGGCTTGTTCGGAACGTTCCATGTAAAGCTCTATGATTTTGCTATCATCCATATCATCACACTCCTTTCGTTTGTATCAAGGCCTTTCACCCTAATACACCGGGGTTACACGCTGTTCACTACACTTTTATTGGAATTTTTTGAAAAATATTTTTGAGATAGCAGACCAGGTACTATCAACAAAAAGTCCGCTATTGTTTTTCTGCCGCAGCAGCGTGACGAGGAAATTTTCTGTGTTGGCAAACACGGAATTTTTGCTCGGCACCCCACGGCACAGGTTGAGATTTTTGCAAAGCCTCTGCAAAAATGAATGTCGTGTGCTGTGGCATTTTCGAGAAAAGGTCCGACATGGTAAAACGCAGTTTTTTCAATGTGGGTACCATTTGTGAGAAAATGATGGGGGTATCCAAAGGGGTGAAATCCCTTGGCTCTGGGTTTCCAATAGGGGTGAGCAGCATCCCTATTGGCACACGATTTTGCTTGCAAAGTCTAGTGTGTTATACCTTTGGCGACCGCTGACGCTGGAAAGGGGCTGTCCCACGCCAGACAGACACTTTTCGGCGGAAGCAGAACAGGCGGATTTTGTGGGCTGAAAGGAACACAAAACGAAGGATTTAGCATGAGCAAAATCCGCCTGTTCGTGTGTAGTTGGCATAGGAAATCTTGAAGCTGTGCGGAAAGATTTTCTGTGACAACGGGGGCGCAAGAGGTATATAAAACCCGCCGCAGCGTCTGTTCCCCTCGTTAGTGAAACCACCACGGCAGTTCCAACCATACGTTATCCAACGCCAGCCTCTCCGTGGATTTCGCTCTGCTCTCTGACAGGAAGAAATGCTCCGCTGTCTCCGTCAAAGGATGCTCTATATTGTCCTCAAATCCGAAACGGTACAACAGATATTCACGCTCTCGATTGCTGATTGCATCAAGGGCGGCGTGAAGTTCTTCGTGCGTTTCCTTTGCAATATAAATCTGTGCGGGATTGGTCATATTGGAATCGGGGACAAAGGCATGACGATCCCGATTTTCAAATTTCGTCACCTCATCCAGACTGACGATCTCGCCCATGTGCTTTGCTTCAAAGGATGTACTCTGACTTCGGATGTAGTCGATCATGGAATTGCGAATTGCCGGAGCTGCGTAAGTCAGAAATTTGTTGCCGCCATCGGGATTGAATTTCTCCACGCATCCCATCAGTCCCAGACAGCCTTCCTGCACAAGATCGTCAAAGGTAACACCGAGTGCCCGATTGACTTCTATCTGTGCGCTCCATATTTCATGCGCCGTCATTTTGATAAAACGCAGATTGTTTTCCACAAGACTGTTCAGCGCATCCATGTTCCCGTTCTGCGCCAGCGCACACAGTTTTTCGTTATCAACTGCCGTCATGTTCATCTTCTGTTGGCTTGACCGTGAGCAGTCCGATCAATGCCTGATTGAATTGTTTTAATGCTTCGGGGTCAACACCCTCCATGCCGCTGACGCTGCCCGTGATCGCTTCGGCAACCATTTCGGGCGTGATATTCGGCTTTGTCACATCCTGCCCCTTTGTCAGCTCTGCGTACATATGCTGTGCCGCTTCTTTGCTCATGGCTTGTGCGTCTGAGACATTGGAGCCGATCTCCTTCTTGATTTCTTTCAACACATTCATAAAGGTGTTCTGAATAGCAGTAAGATCAGCTTGATACATCGGCATCCTTGAAACGCTGACAGTCTTTGCGGCTTCTGTAATGGCTTCTCTATCTTCGGGATGCTGCTTTGCTTCTCCCATCAACAGCGCACTCAATGTGGCATACATCTGATTCTGTGCGGCATATCCGGCAGCAAGGGTATCATCAAAATAATGTGCGATCATATTGGTCATTGCGGCGAAGTTTTTGTTTTCCAGTAAGCGATTGACAACCTCAGCATTGACCTTTCCTGTGTAGAGATTTTTTGCCGCCTGTACCGACAAGCCGAGTTCGGCTATATCGTAATTCATGCGGTCGGGAATATCGGTAACGCCGAGCAGGAAGTCGGTGGATACCTCAAATTCCTTTGCGATCTTTTTGATATTCTCGTCACCGAGTTTGCCTGTTGCATTGCTGATAAATCTGCTGAGTGTGCTGACATCCATTCCAATTTTTGCGGCAAGCTCACTCTGCGTGATCTTACGTTCTTTCATCAAATCCTGCAAACGCTCTCTGATGTTGCCGGATAAGTATTTGCGCTCCATGCTCTGCGCCCCCTTTCCTATTGGCATCAATCTTTTGTTTTTGACTTGATATATTTTCCGCTCTTGACTCTTGCATCGGCGGGCTTCTCTGCATTTTCGGGGATAATCCATCGTCCACCCGCCCTCTGTGCGCCGGGGATGCGGTTTTCATTGCAGAGGATACCGACACGGCGGTGGGAAATGCCCCATTTTTCTGCAACCTCAAAGGTAGAAAGATATTTCATCGGTATTACCCTCCATTCCTGTACTACTTTATATTATATACCACAAGTGGAATAAAATCAATATCATAACTGTGAACAATCGCCGTCCTGCGTTTTGCATTTTTGCAAAATTGCAGGGCGGCTTTTTTGTTTTCCTGCATTTGTGCGTGATTTTTCGGTCTATAGACATTTTCTCCGTATATTCAAGCAGACGAACAAAATCGTCGAGAAAAATTTATGGAGGAATGCGATGAACATTTATGAAAGCATCAAGGCGGCAATCAGCGTAAAGCAATCCGCCGAACACTACGGGCTGAAAGTGAGCCGCAACGGCATGGCTTGCTGCCCGTTCCACAATGACAGGCATCCGAGCTTGAAGCTGAACGAGGAATATTTCTTCTGCTTCGGCTGCGGAGCCAAGGGGGATGTGATCGACTTCGTGGCAAGGCTCTTTGATCTGAGCAGCTACGAAGCGGCGCAAAGACTGGCTGCGGACTTCGGTATCAGCACCGAGCCGGGACAGCCTGTGGCAGTTCCCCACAAGTTAAAGCATCCCTATATCCGTCAGTTCCGGGAGGACGAAATGCTGTGCTTCCGAGTGCTGACGGATTATTTGCATCTGCTGGAAGATTGGAAAGTGTGGTATGCACCGAAAACGCCGGATGATGCTCTGGATGATCGCTTTGTGGAAGCCTGCCAGATGATTGATTATATCGAATATCTGGCAGATATTTTGACCGTAGGTGATCTGGAAGAACGTGTTGCCGTGGTGGACGAGCTGATGAAAAATGGCAAGATCACGTTCCTACAGGACTACACCACAAGAAAGAAAAAGGAGGATATGCGCCATGAGCGAAGAAATGATGCAGACCTCGCCCTTTGAGTGTCCGGCGTGGTTTGACGGAAAGAAAATCAATGAAACTGTATTCTGTGAAGAATTTCTCCGTGATTATCCGATGGTCACGGTGAACGATGCTTTTTTCACGGTCAATGGCAGAGTACACGATGAAAACCGCTTGAAAAAGGTCATCTATGACCGCATCAAGTATTATGTGACCAGCGGCGTTGCAAAGAAAGTCACCAATCTGCTGGATGTCATGCGTATGGAGTGCTGCACCGCAAAGCTATCTCTGTACCAAGACCGTATCCATGTGGCGAACGGCACGTACTATCTGAACGGCACATTCAGTCCCGAAAAGGATTTCTGCCGCAACCGTCTGCCCGTTGCCTATAATCCCGATGCTCCGCAGCCTGTGACATGGCTGCATTTTTTATCCCAACTTTTAGAGCCGGAGGACATTCTGACCTTGCAGGAGTTTATGGGATATTGCTTTATCCCCTCCACCAAGGGACAGAAGATGCTCCTGCTGATCGGTAAGGGCGGCGAGGGGAAAAGCCGCATCGGTATCGTCCTTCGTGCGCTGCTTGGCAGCAACATGAACACAGGCAGTATCGCAAAGGTGGAGACAAGTCCCTTTGCTCGTGCAGATTTGGAACATGAACTTGTGATGCTGGACGATGATATGAAACTGGAAGCTCTCCCCCAGACCAACAACATCAAGGCGATTATCACAGCGGAGCTGCCGATGGATTTGGAGAAAAAGGGACAGCAGAGCTATCAAGGTGATTTGTATGTACGCTTCATCGGCTTGGGTAACGGTGTCCTGCAATCTCTCTATGACCGCAGCGTTGGTTTTTTCCGCAGACAGATCATCCTCTCCACCAAGGAGAAAGACCCGAACAGAAAGGACGATCCCTATATCGCTGAAAAGATGTGCGCCGAAGCGGAGGGCATCTTCCTGTGGGCGTTGGAGGGCTTGCACCGTTTGATCGACAACGATTACAAGTTTACGGTCAGCCAGTCGGCACAGGACAACATGGACGCTGCCGTATCGGACGGAAACAACATCATCGAGTTTTTAAGCTCCGAGGGGTATATCCGCTTCAAGGCAGATTATGAGGTCAGCTCCAAAGACCTGTACGCCGTTTACAAGCTGTGGTGTGATGATAACGCTTTGAGCAGCCTTTCCCAAAAGAGTTTCTGCTCGTTTCTCAAACAGAATGAGAGTCGGTACAACATCGAGTACACCAATAAGGTCAATATCGGCGGCGGGAGGTATGCCAGAGGATTTGTCGGCATCGAGCTTCTGCAAAGACCATTTCTGTAAAAATGATATTGACCCGAAAATACGTGTACCATCCGTACCAAGTGTACCACGGTACAGCAAGTACACTTGGTACACGTACTTTTCAGTCCGTTTCACTATTATTTTTCAATGCTGTTGGCGGATGCCCTGTTTTTGGGCATTGAAAATCAATGGTAATGAAAACAGGAAAGATTTTGACCGCAGAACAAAACCATTTCACGAAATCGTGCTTCTCTGAACAATGTATCCCGCTTACGGAACAATAGGTATTTTCTCTGTTCCAGAGCAAATCACACGGAACAGTAAAGTGGGATATGGTCATATATGGGCAGGACATCACAAGCAAAATTCTGAACGGATTTCAGAGATTGCAGATTTTCACTAATCGGTGAAGTGGGTATGCCGTAGAGCGTACCGTTTTCGCCGCATTACAAACAAAATTTATGGAGGATTTTATCAATATGAATGTACGCAACGAAATAAAGGCACAGATCATCCGTACCGGAATGACTATGCAGGAAGTTGTTGACCTGCTCTCGGACGAGTACGGATGGAGCGACAGCGTTTCCAATCTGTCCGCAAAACTACAGAGAGAAAGTATCCGATACAAGGAAGTCGTGGAGCTTGCCGATGTGCTGGGCTACGACATCGTATGGCAGAAAAGGAGGGGCAAATAATGGCAAATGCACAGTACGCTATTTTAAGATTTGCGAAATACAAGGGACCGGAGATCAGCGGCATTGAAGCTCATAACGAGCGCACCAAGGAGAAATACGCAAGCAATCCAGACATTGACCCGTCCCGTACACACTTGAATTTCCATCTTATCAAGCCCGAAAGGAAGTACAGAGCTGAATCCGAGTGTCAGATTGCAGAAGCCGGATGCCGCACACGCTCGGACAGCGTTCGTGTGGTGGAAGCTCTCATAACCGCTACGCCGGAGTTTTTCAAGGGAAAGAAACGAGCTGAAATCCGTGAGTTCTTCAATGAAGCGTTGGAGTTCATCAAGCAGAATCAAGCTCCCGAAACGATCATATCCGCTGTGGTGCATCTGGACGAGAAATCGCCCCATATGCACCTTTGCTTTGTACCTCTGACGGAGGATAAAAGGTTGTGTGCCAAGGAGATTTTAGGGAACAAAAAGAAGCTGACACAGTGGCAGGACAAGTATTGGGAACACATGGTAAAGAAATATCCCGATCTGGAACGTGGCGAAAGTGCCAGCGAGACCGGGCGTGACCACATCCCCACAAGGGTATTCAAACAGATGGCACGTCTGAACAAGCAGCATGACAAGCTGGCAGAACTGCTCTCCGATATGAAGTTCACGAACTACAAGGAGCGTTCGGCACAGATTGCGGCGTTTCTTGAAAAGTATATCCCCGATGTTGCCGCTATGGAAACGCAGATGAAGAAATACAAAAAGTTCTTCAAAACAGCGGACGGCAAACAGAAAGCGTTGGAAAAGAAAAATGACGAGCTGACCGCCGCTCTGGAAAAGAGCGAGAAAGAAAGCACCGTCAAGAAGTTGCAGGAAATGCGGCTGCATAGCGATTATGAGCGCATCAAGGGCATTCTTGACCGCATCCCGCCGGAGATCATTCGAGCATATACACATCGTGACAGCAAAACGCAGGAGGTACGCCATTATAGATAACAGAAAAAAGGATGAATGGAGCGGCTTTGCCGATTTACTTGCCAACTTAATAGAGAAATATGCGGCGGTTCTGGATATTGAAAATCTTCCGGAGCCGCCGATTTGTTTGGACAGCGAGAAAAAAGAAATTGTAAACAATTCCAAACTTTTTGAGGAATCTATTGAAAAAACGGACATTGCATGATATAATATACGTGTGATAAGTGTCCAAACCTACTCTGAGAGTGATTTCGGAGTAGGGGTTACATAACGGTGCTGCATACGGCGGCACGAATGAGGATAACGATATGAAAAAAGACAAGATAAAAGTATATATTTACACGAGAGTATCCACCACGATACAGGTGGATGGATACTCTCTGGATGCTCAGAAAGCCAGAATGAAAGCATTTGCCGAGTACAATGACTATAAGATTGTCGGTGAGTATGAGGATGCCGGTAAATCCGGTAAGTCCATCGAGGGCAGATTAGAGTTTAACCGCATGATGGAGGACATCAAATCCGGCAAGGACGGTGTTTCCTATGTGCTGGTGTTCAAGCTCTCCCGTTTCGGCAGAAATGCGGCAGATGTGCTGTCCACCTTGCAGGTTATGCAGGATTTCGGTGTCAATCTGATCTGTGTTGAGGATGGTATTGATTCCTCCAAGGATGCAGGAAAACTGATGATCTCCGTTCTGTCAGCGGTTGCCGAGATCGAGCGTGAGAATATCCGTGTTCAGACGATGGAGGGCAGAATCCAGAAAGCCCGTGAGGGCAAATGGAACGGCGGCTTTGCTCCTTATGGATATACGCTTGAAAAAGGCAAGCTGTATGTGAATGAGGAAGAAGCAGAAGCAATCCGCATCATCTTTGACAAGTACGTGCATACCGACATGGGCGCAAACGGTCTTGCCCGATACCTCGCCAATCATGGCATTGGAAAAATCCAAAGACAGAACGGCAAGAATCCTCTGTTTGATGCGGCGCTTATCCGCAGGATACTGAAAAATCCTGTTTACTGCGGCAAGATCGCCTATGGCAGACGCAGGACGGAAAAGGTGCATGGCACAAGAAACGATTACCGTCTTATTGAACAGGACAACTATCTGTTGGTCGATGGTCTGCACGAAGCACTTGTTTCCGAAGAACTCTGGCATGATGCACAGGTGAAATTGGTTGCCCAGGCAAAGAAATACGAGAAGGTCAACCATGGTAAGGATAACAAGGTGCATCTGCTGACAGGCTTGCTCAAATGCCCGATCTGCGGAGCCGGTATGTACGGCAATAAGAGTGTCAAGCACAAGGCAGACGGCACGAAGTACAAGGATTTCTACTACTACGGCTGCAAACACCGCACCATGACCCGTGGTCACAAGTGCGACTATAAGAAGCAAATCCACGAAGAACTCTTGGAAACCGCTGTCGCAGAGGTGATTACCAAGTTGGTCAGCAATCCGAAGTTTGCCGCTTTGATGCAGCAGAAAATCAGCATGAAAGTGGATACTTCCGCTATCGAACAGGAGATTGCAAACTACGAAAAACAGCTTCGCCAGAGCTATTCCATCAAGTCCCGATTGATAGAGGAAATTGATACACTTGACCCCGATGATAAACATTACATCAAACGCAAGGCAGACCTTGATGATCGTCTTTACAAGATGTATGATAAAATCGAGGATACGGAGTCTCTGCTGATTGAAGCCAGAGCAAAGAAAATGGCAATCGAAGCTGAAAAGCTGACTGCCGATAATATCTACAAAGTTTTGATTTACTTTGATAAGCTGTACGCCGTGATGGATGAACAGGAACGCCGACAGCTTATGGAGTCGCTGATCTCCGAAATCCATATCTTTGAGGAACGGAAGCCGAACGGACAATGGCTGAAATCCATCAAATTCAAGCTCCCGATCATAGAGGAAGATATGGAAATAAGTTTGGACAACGATACACAAGTTGAGTCGGTTGTCTTGGTGTCAAGGAAATAAAATCAAGTGCCAGAAAGCGGCGTATTTCCGGGCTTTTTCGGAAGTTGGGATGTAAGCCCCGACATCTGAAAAAGCTCGGTTATTTTATATGGAAACATATCTACCGAAAAATCTGTGTCAGGTTGTGACCTCGGATTAGATGTCACGATTTGAGGCAGTGGATTAGATGTCAGGCATTTTGGGATGGTTTTTGGAAAAAAGAAAGGATTGACAACCAATCCGGCAACTCGACCAGTTTTGGTGTTTGCAGGCAGTGGATTAGATGTTGAGGAGGTATTAATGTGAGTGATTCACAGATTACTATTTTTTATTCTTGGCAATCTGATTTGCCGGGAAGTGATACTAGAAATATAATTCAAGACAGTATCAAAGATGCAGTTCGTTTATTGCGAGACACAGTTGATATTGAAGCTGACCGTGACACAAAGGGAGAATTTGGTTCCCCGGACATAGCACAGACAATTTTTTCAAAGATTGACGATTGTGATATTTTCATTGCTGATGTTAGTGCGGTATGTCAATATGAGACAGTCGATAAAGATGGAAATAGTAAGATAAAATATATGCCAAATCCTAATGTAATGCTTGAATTAGGGTATGCCACGCATGTTTTAGGCTGGGATAGGGTAATATGTGTTTTAAACTCTGATTACGGTGCACCAGAAAACATGCCTTTTGACATTGCAAGTCGAAGATTGACTCCATTCTCATTAAAAGACGGAAAAAGTAAGGGAGAGGTAAGGCGGTATATAAAAGGGGTAATACAAGATACTGTTGAAAATATTTTAGTAAATGGAAAGCGTGTTAAAGCAGGATTCTCAGACTTACGTCTGGGTTGTTTTGTCGATGGTGCTGTTTTTAATTTGATTTGTCCGATTGAAGTATCAAGCTCAGTATCTTTTGTTAAGCATAAAACACAAATTTTAGAAGAGTCTTTGAAATTGGTAGAACAAATTAGGAGTAACAAAATTACAGAACCATCTGAACTCCAAAGCAAAGAAGAGGCAAATGATGAAGATGAGAAAAAAACAAGTGATGCTACTCCTATTATTAGAAATGATGGCTCAATTCTAACTCCAGTTACTAGCTCTTTTAAATTAAATCTTTTCAAGTTACAGAAAGTATGCATAAATGATGAGGATAGAGGTTCGATAACAGGTTTATGCAAAGAATATCTCGGAATAGATATATCTGAAGATACAGAATTTTTTAATATAGGAAACTTAGAAAGAAGATATGATTTGATGTCATCATATTCTTATGAAGGAACCAAAGAGGAAGAAGAAAAATATGATAGCATTATGATGCTTGAATATAATCTGCATCGTGTACAAATGATGGATTGGTACGTTACAACTTTTAACGGAATGCTTTTTATCCCACTTGCAATCGAAAATGCATCTAAAGTTTACGATGAGGATGTGGATGTGCACATTAAAATAAAAAAAGATGTCGCAGAAGCAATTATTCCCTCTAAGGAGCTTATAAATCCGGATATGCAAGGGTTAGAGGGTTTGATTTATGAAGAGGATGTTATTAAAGAACTTTTGATGATGCCTGAATCATCAGATATTTCCTATGATACCGATATATCATACACATTAGCAGATAGCTTGGCAGAAAGTCAGGCAGCAGTGAGAGCCCAGTTCAGTGGTGCTGGAATTAATGGAAATCCTCGATATAATTCGGATGACTATGGTAGGGAGATAACAAAATATATTGCAATGCCTAATGTCAAGGGAAACATTATCGAGTTTGAATTTTCTATAAGCTCGCTAAGGGCAAAAGAAATGAAATGGTTAGGACCAGCTTTATTACTTAATCCGTTAACAGATAGTTTCAATATTGAATATTCCATAAAATCAAAGCACTCAGATGGAGATTTGTCTGGAATAGTAACATACGCTAAATAGAAAATGCTCCACATCACCAGATGTATTCCAGTGGTGAGGGAGCCTTTTTGCGTCTATAAGCATTACCCTTCAATTTCAATTTTCAGTCCGGACTTAAGCTCCACAGTGAAGTGGTCCTCCCAGACGATGATTTGTGCAAGCCAGCGTTTTACTAGGGCCTCGTCGAAGGCTTCCAGGTGTGCGGTCTGCTGCTTGATGAAATCCTGCAGTTCATTGATGCGGGCAATCTGTGCGTCTCTGGTAGCAGTGTCAACAGTGCATTTTTCTCGCTGTTCCCGGAGTTTGAAGATCTCGTCGGCAATCTCATCATAGGCCTCTTTGTTATTGGCTTTTTTGAGAAGCTCTTTCTGGAGCTCCTGCAGTCTTTCGTCAATGCCATCAGCGGTATTTTGCTGAGCGCTTTGGATCACCTTTGCAATGTTTTGCTGGAGCTGCGCCTGGTAGGTGGACTTATCGCCAAGGAGCGTGTTAATCGCCTGAACTACCACATTCTCCAATACCGGCTCATTGACGGTTCTTGCGTGGCATTCCTGCCCGGTGGGTTCCAGCCTACTGATGCAGCGCCAGACGATGGATTTGCAGCCACGATTGTTCCAGTGAATTCTGCGGAACATTTCACCGCATTCGCCGCAAATGACAATCTGTGCAAAGCAGTGGTTGCAGCTGTAGGAGCGCTTTTTGCCATTAGCGCTTGTATTGACCACTCGCCTGCGTATCAGCTCTTCCTGTACCCGCAAGAAAATGTCCTTCGGAATGATTGCTTCGTGGTTGCCTTCCACATAGTATTGCGGAACGATGCCATTGTTCTTCACTCTGGTTTTATTCAGGAAGTCTGTGGTGTAGGTCTTCTGAAGAAGGGCATCACCGATGTATTTCTCGTTTCGGAGGATTTTGTTGGTGGTGCTGGTCCACCATTTTGTTTTGCCTGCACCGGTGAGAATGCCGTCTGATTCCAGTCCTTTCGCAATCGTCAATCATACGGTTAAAGCCCTCACGTTTTTTGTGTTGGTGCCGGAAATACCATCATCGGCGTAGATACGGTACCAGCAAGGTTCTTGATACGCTGCCAAAGTCCTGAACACATTTGTATTTGCGTTAGAGCTTGCCGCCGCAAGGTTCATGATACCTTCGATACCATCCAGCATGTCGGAGGTTTTCCATCCAGCCATCGCCATATAGTTCATGGCATCTGCAGCCTCGGATGCTGAAAACTTTGTTTTCGCACCCATCTCACGAGCCTTTGCGCGGAGCTTGTCGAAGTCCTCTCCGGTTGCACCAGACACGGAGGCCACCTGGCTCATAGAAGAATCAAAATCGGAGGCTGTTTTTACAGCAGCAACGCCAAGAGCTGTAACTGCAGCAGAGGCAGGAAGGAGCTTTTCACCGGCGGAGGAAACCTTATCGCCTGCAGACTTCAGGCCTTCACCAGCAGTAGCAATCTTCTGCATAGCAGTGGCAGACTGATTTGCCTGTGTCTCCAGCTTTTTGAGATCTTGCTCGGTTTCGATAATTTCCCTCTGCAGGGCATCGTACTGTTCTTTGGAAATGTCGCCATTCGCAAGTGCCTGATTTGCCTGCTCTGCAGAAGTCTTGAGAGTAGCGAGCTTTTCCTTTGTTTCACTGACGGCGCTGGAGAGGAGCTTCTGCTTCTGCGCAAGCAGCTCGGTGCTGCCTGGATCCAGTTTTAAGAGCTTTTCGACATCCTTGAGCTGACTCTGCGTATTCTTGATTTCTGCATTGACACCCTTTAAGGCACTCTGAAGCTTGGTAGTATCGCCGCCGATTTCGACCGTGATACCCTTGATTCTACTTCCCGCCATAGCGCACCTCCTCTCTGCAAAATGGGCATAAAAATTGCCTGGCATTGCTGCCGAGCATAAAGAAAGCACCGATCAGATTTCTCCGACCGATGCTAATAAACTGCTATTCTATTGAGATTTACAAACTGGAAGCTGTCAGCCTGTATAAGCATCATCTGCCGTGTTCTTAAAATTCTGCTTTTCCAACCATTGCTTCTCTTCTTCGTTTTCCGGAATATCAATCCGCTCTATTTTGAAGATAACAGGGCGCGTGCCGTCATTGCAACAGGTGATCATCATCCTGTCGTCATTTGTCCACTTACGCATAATGGAGCCACCTTGCAGCGCCGCATAGACATATCGGCTGATGGCATCCCATGCCTCGCCGCAGAATTTGCCGTTCATTAGATGGTAAAAGTCATCCTGCTCCGGCGTTCTTTTCAGGAGGAATGTATCTCTAGCCTTGAAGCAGGGACACGGACCTGATTTCGGATCAGCCAAATACTTTTCCTGCAATTCCGGAAATACCTTTGTCTCCAATACCGTTATTTTGCATTCGTAATTCATAAAAACCTCCTGAGTCTTCACTGTGTTGAGTTCATTTAATTCCGATTTTGGGATTATCTCTTAAACAGCTCAGAATGTGAACCAAGTCGGTAGAGCATTAAAACAAGCACATCTCCACGAATCTCATAAATGAGCAACCAGTCTGGTTCGATGTGACATTCGCGAGTACCTTTGTAGTTTCCTGTAAGGTCATGATCCCTGTATTTTGCATCCAGCGTACCGCCATTCGCCAGAATAGCGATTACCTCAAACAGCTTATCAAGATTTTTATTTTGCTTTTTGGCAAGCTTCAAATCCTTTTTAAACTGATTGGTAAATTGCACATCATATTTCATACTTCAAGTGCCGCTTTCAGCGCATCCATACTGGAATAACGCGGAGCAGAAGGATCCTTCATCATTTTTCTCCCATCCTCAATGGCAGCGGCTGTAGTATCATTCGGTACTTCCAGTTTTAATTCGAAAGGAATACCATGCTCACGGATAGCGGTTCTCAGGAACATATTTACAGCAGTTGTCATATTCAGACCAAGCTCATTGAAGATTTCCTCCGCCTGATCCTTGATTGCCTTGTCTGTACGAATATTTAAATTAGTTGTTGCCATACAGAACACCTCCATTCAAGCATAGTATATACGGAAATTCGGGCAATGTCAATACATTGTCATTGTGTGAGATGCATTTTGTTAAAATGCATCGAAATCCTTCTGCGTAGCGATCTGCGCATAGCCTTTGTACTCATCATTGCTGCTTTCTGCGTACATATCGTTCACCATCCCGATTGGGCCGATGCCTTCGTAGGTGATGCAGGTGCCGCCGAACTTGTTTGTACCGAGCTTTGGCTTCACATAGGCCAGGTTTCTGCCGGAAGGTAGTGTGATAAAAAGCATGCCGCTTCGGCAGGAGAAGGTAAGACCGTATTCGGTAGTCGTGTGCTTATATTTTACGGCTTCTGTGACAGCATGATCTACATCCCACCAGAATTGACCGGAGAATCTGCCGGTTCGATTGGCTCCGTAGAATTGGAACATGCCACGGGCACGCCCATCAGCGCATACGGTCTTTTCCATCGCCGGATATTTGCGGACAGAGGACTTGGCAAGCTGCTGTCTTAAGTTGAGAACCTGTGAGAGCTTTGGAGGAGCAGACTTTAGGAGCTCTGCCACAGCTTTCTTGCCAAGGGTATCTGTTTCCAAACCATTGTCAGAAAGCCAGGCCTTCATCTGCTGGACGGAGTTAGAATTGTCAAGTTCTGTGATTTTCTTCATGGTTTTGGTCAGCTTCGTTCTGGAGCGAGTATCCATTTCGATGGCAGCAGCAACAAGCTCCATGTCCAAACGTACACCACGGTCGTTGATTTCTTGGTCCATGTGGTATTCCTCCCAGACCTGAGCTGGCACCGGGAACTTTGCAAGTCTCTGCTGGATTCCCATTTCGGTCTCTACATCATGGATATTATATTTTTTGAACATGGCCCATTTGTCCGGAGTGTGGAAGGGACGATTCCTTGTACGCTGCCCATTGTTTTTTGTGGGAACACAAGGCTGGCAGAAGTATTTGATGAGGTCTTTTCCTTCTGTGAGCTTTTGCTTTTCAAGTCCAAGAACCGCTCCGACTCCTTCAAGGGATAAGGGGAGTCCCATCGTGGCAGCCCATACCATGGAGCAACGCCAGCTTTCCGGATCTAGATATTCTCCAGTCGGATAACCTAAGATGTGTTAATCAATGTATGTTACAATCTAATTTAACCTGTTGTGCTAGATAAAATAATATAAAGAAAC
>NZ_QWGJ01000021.1:0-47326 GCF_003435225.1 Clostridium sp. AF28-12
CTCTTAGCGGAATGCGTAGTCAGATGAGCCGGAATTTGCACTCTGAACCGTGTTTATGGATAAACCATTTCTTCATTTTTTTATGCTCCCCTTCTTTTTCTTTTTTTTCAACTCTTTTGTCAAAAAATACATTGCTAATCCTACCCATATATTTTTAGTGGGTCTCATGCTCATTCCTACATCTCCTTCCCTAAGCTCAATTGCTCTGTGAAATACTCTTTCTTTTCACAACACTTGTATTTCCTATAAACAAACTGTAATCTTTTGTGAATGGTAGATAATATCGTAATTATTATACTATAATTATAACTATTTTACAACGATAAATCCCACTATAATTATGACAATCACAAGCAATAAGGGAGTATTTCATCATGTTTGACGTTCTTCAGCGAATCACCGATTTGCGTTTAGCCAGGAACTGGTCTGAATATCAGTTATCAGTCCGTTCAGGTCTTCCGCAATCTACTATTTCTTCTTGGTACCGTAAAAAAATGCTGCCTACGATTCCATCTTTACAAAAAATTTGTGATGCTTTTGACCTGTCTCTTGCGCAATTTTTTGCTGTAGAAAACTGCACTGAGCTTACTGATGATCAGCTGTCCTTAATCAAACAGTGGGAGTTATTAACTGCTGAGCAAAAGCAGGCTATCTTAAATCTGATTCATTCTATCATCTTTCAATAATTCTTTTTGTTTCTATTCTGTAATCAGCAAAACATCTTTCTATTCCTGCTGTTTTACGGTATACTAAACCATGCGCGCATTTTCCTGCACCGGTCTGAGCCTCAATTTACCAGAAAAGATAGAAAGGACACGTACATGACACATTCCCCCCTCACAAGACTCCAGAAATTCCGTCTTCTGTCCCTGATCCCACTCTATTTCATGATCGTGGGACTGTTTTTACAGCCCATCACGGAAATTCTTCCGGGACTCTGGACATTGATCAAGGAGCCGGACTTCCTGATCACGGACTACTTCCTGGTCGGCGGCATCGGAACTTCCTTTATCAACGCCGGACTGCTGACGCTTTTATGTATCTGGACCATCTATTTCCTTGATATGGAGATGGACGGACATACGATCACATCCAGCTGCCTGATGTTCGGCTTCTCCCTGTTCGGAAAGAACCTCTTAAATATCTGGGCGATCCTGTTTGGTGTGTACCTCTACTCCCACTACCATAAAACACACCTGTCCCGTTACGTTTACATCGGTTTTTACGGCACCAGCCTGTCCCCGATCATCACGCAGATCATGTATATCTCGGATCTCCCCTACCTGCTGCGGCTTCTCATCAGCCTCGCTGTGGGACTCATGATCGGTTTCGTGCTGCCGCCTTTATCCACCCATGTCCACTACGCCCACAAAGGTTACTCCCTCTATAACGTGGGCTTTTCCGCCGGAATCATCGCCACTGTCGTTGTCTCCGTCTTGAAATCCTTCGGCATCACCACCGAGTCCCGCCTGATCTGGTCCGAGGGCAATAACCAGCTGCTGTTTGCGATCCTCTGCGGGCTGTTTGCCGCCATGATCATTGCGGCATTCCTCTTCGGCGGAAAGGAAGTCGGTGAATCCTACAGAAAGATCTTATCCTGCTCCGGAATCGGCGGAACCGATTATCTCCGGGATAACGGTGGCGCGGCAACGATCCTCAATATGGCAGTCAACGGTTTATTTGCAACGATCTTTATTCTCGGCGTCGGCGGCGAGTTAAACGGACCGACTATCGGCGGAATCTTCACGATCGTAGGATTTTCCGCCACTGGAAAACATATCCGGAACATCGCCCCGATCATGTTTGGCGTCCTCTTCGCGAGCTTCACAAAACGCTGGACCATTAACTCCCCGTCACCGATGCTGGCACTTTTATTCTCAACGACACTGGCGCCGATTGCGGGGGAATTCGGAGTTCTCATGGGACTTCTCGCCGGATTCCTGCACTCTTCCGTCGCCTTGAATGTCGGAATTGTGTATGGAGGCATGAATTTATATAATAATGGATTTGCAGGTGGAATTGTGGCGATTTTCATGGTTCCGGTGATACATTCCATCCGCGACCGGAGAGCGCGGGCGAAAGGTGAGATTTCGCTGTAATGCATGTGGTATCTACCCTCTGCTTTTCAATACACTGCCCCAGTTAAAAAGACCATTTTTTGAGATTACTTTAATGGATTTTTCATGATTATAAAATAATAGATTTCTACAGATTTTTAGGAGCTTTTAAGATATGGGCAATGCAAGTGTATCTAAAAAAGGAAATATGAATGATAAAAAAGAATATCCTACTGCCGCAAAGCTACTTTCCTGGCTCCCAGCGATCTTCGTCGCAGCCGCCATCTCCTGGTTCTCCGCCCAGCCGGCGGCGGAGTCCACGGAGATGAGCGATACCGTGAGCCGACTGATTCTCATACTCGGCACAAAACTCAGCTTTTTCCACGGAAATCCGGCTCAGTACACCGACCTCATCGAACTTATGAGCTTCCCCGTCCGAAAAACCGCTCATATGACTGAATATCTGGTATTTTACTGCACCGTCCGTTTTGGACTGCACTTTACGTATCGGACCTCCAACGTGAAACGCCGTCTTCTCACCACTCTCGCCATCGTCTTCCTCTACGCCTGCACCGACGAATTCCACCAGCTCTTCGTCCCGGGCCGCGCAGGACGATTTACGGACGTGCTGATTGACTGCTTTGGCGTCACAATCGTGACACTGGTCTGCCTGATGAGACAGCAGTCCCGCAAACACTACCAGAACGCATAAACCGGCTCTCATTATGATTATGGTATTGACCGATAATATCAGTACCTGCCGCTGGCAGCTTCTTCCGAATACATGACTGCAAAAATCCCTGAATACGCACATCACATTGATCTACATACTCAGGGATTTTTTATTTTCATATTATGTACTTTTCTCGTCCGCCTGTACTCCTACAGCATCGGCACCACCACATTCCCCCAGAACCAGCTCACCGGCATGACGAGCACCATCGCGGGGATCATATCGGCGACCGGGAAGTTGTGGATCTTTGCGATGCGGAAACCTGTGGCCAGAAGAAGAAAACCACCGCAGGCCTTGAAGTCCGCGATCATATCCGGTGTGGTAAGCGGAAAGATGAACTTCGCCGCAGCGAAGATCGCGAGAAAGATCACGCACTGTGGGATCGCAACAGCCGCAACCACCATTCCCAGGGTTCCTCCAAAGATCATCGCGGTAAAGAAGTCCAGAATGGACTTGGAGATGAGGATCGTGTGGTCACCGCTCATTCCGGAGTCCAGGGAACCATAGATTCCCGTTCCGCTGGCACAGAACAGCACGATGATCGTCACGAGCATCGTCATATACTCTTCTCTGGACATGGACGCATTCTTATTCGGGAAGATCTTCCCCACCGGCTTCTCTATGCACGCCGCGCCGTGGTTGATGATCCCGCCGAGATTCACCGCCAGCCCAAACGCGGTCCCAATGATCACCGCAAAGATAACGGCGGGCATATTTTTCATAAGGCCGATGGAGCTCACGCCCATTCCCATGGAGCAGACGCCGAAGATCTTCGTGAGCTCTGAATTGATCCTTGTGGGCAGCTTATGCCCAAATAAAGCCCCGACCACACCGCCGCTGGCGACGGACAGGGCATTGATGATAATTCCTACTGGCATACACCTTTCTCCTTTTCAAAAAGGAACGTGCCTTGGCACATTCGTGCGTCTCGCGCGGTTGCTTGCGACAACCTACATCTTTGCGCAAGTAACACAAACAACTGCGGTGCAAAGGAGTCCCTGCACCGCAGAATTGACAGTTCGTTATTTAATTTTAGCACAAAGTACGGTACAACGCAAACACTTTACCTCGCAAAAGTGCATGTGAAGTGCATGTTCCCAATTACCATTTTGACAACATTCTTCTCATTTAAGTCGAACGACCGTGAAACTTGGCGCGTGATTCTGGTCAGCGAAGCTGACTTATTCCTATCAAAATCACTGCGCATCCTCGCGGAGCGTTTCCCAGCCGCTTCTTAGATCCCATGCACCGCGTCACACATGGACTTCACATACTCTTTCACATACGGAACCGCATCTTTTCCATACGTTCCGCAGAGCTTCACGATCGCGGAACCAACGATAGCGCCGTCGGAGAGACCTGCCATCTTCTTTGCCTGCTCCGGGGTGGAGATTCCGAAGCCAACCGCGCACGGGATATCTTTCGCCTTTTTCACAAGCTTCACCATCGCGCCGATATCCGTTGTGATCTCGCTTCTCGTTCCGGTAACGCCAAGAGAGGATACGCAGTATACAAAGCCGGACGCCTCTTTCGCGATCATGCTGATTCTCTCATGGGAGGTCGGGGCAATGAGGGAGATCAGATCCATATCATACTTTTTGCATACCGAATCAAACTCTTCTTTCTCCTCATACGGCACATCCGGCAGGATCAGTCCGTCCATGCCAAGCTCAGACGCCTTCTTGATGAAGCGCTCAGTTCCGTAGGAGAAGACAACATTCGCATAGGTCATGAAAACCATCGGAATTTGTGTGTTTTTCCGGATTTTTTCAACCATTGCAAAAATTTTGTCGGTGGTCACGCCGCCGGACAGGGCGCGGATATTTGCCGCCTGGATCACCGGTCCCTCTGCCGTCGGATCGGAGAACGGGATACCAAGCTCGATGAGGTTTGCGCCTGCCTCCTCCATTGCGTATACAAGCTGCTCCGTGACCTCTAAGGACGGGTCACCGCAGGTGATAAACGGGATAAATGCCTTTCCATTTCCGCCTTTGAAGGCGTTTGCGATCTTACTCATGAATATCCTCCCCTCTGTATCTTGCGATTGCTGCACAGTCCTTGTCTCCTCTTCCGGAAACATTGACGACAATGATCTTATCCTTTCCCATCGTCGGTGCGAGCTTCATTGCGTATGCGATGGCATGGGCGCTCTCGATCGCCGGGATGATTCCCTCGATTCTGGAGAGATACTCGAACGCATCGACTGCCTCGTCGTCAGTGATCGCCACATACTGGGCCCGTCCGGTATCGTAAAGATTTGCGTGTTCCGGTCCGATTCCCGGATAGTCAAGACCTGCGGAGATGGAATATACCGGGGCGATCTGGCCATATTCATCCTGGCAGAAGTAAGATTTCATGCCGTGGAAGATTCCGAGACGTCCTGTGGCGATGGTCGCCGCTGTCTCTGCCGTGTTCACACCGCGTCCTGCTGCCTCACAGCCGATGAGCTGAACGTCTTTATCTTCAATAAAGTTGTAGAATGCGCCGATGGCATTGGATCCGCCGCCAACACAGGCAAGAACTGCATCCGGAAGACGTCCCTCTTTCTCTAACATCTGCTCCTTGATCTCCTTGGAGATAACCGCCTGGAAGTCACGGACGATAGTCGGGAACGGATGTGGTCCCATACAGGAGCCGAGAACATAGTGGGTGTCCTCGATCCGGTTCGTCCACTCTCTCATTGCCTCCGAAACAGCATCTTTGAGGGTTCCTGTTCCGGTTGTCACCGCATGCACCTTTGCTCCGAGAAGGCGCATTTTGTAAACATTTAATGCCTGACGTTTTGTGTCCTCCTCGCCCATGTAGATCTCGCATTCCATGCCGAAGAGCGCTGCCGCCGTCGCTGTCGCTACACCGTGCTGGCCTGCGCCCGTCTCAGCGATGACACGAGTCTTTCCCATCTTCTTCGCGAGAAGCACCTGACCGAGCACGTTGTTGATCTTGTGGGCACCGGTATGGTTTAAGTCCTCTCTCTTTAAATAGATCTTCGCTCCGCCGAGATCCTTTGTCATGTGCTCCGCGTAGTAGAGCCTTGACGGTCTGCCCGCGTATTCATTTAAAAGTGTTGTGAGTTCTTTCTGGAATTCCGGGTCATTTTTGTAGTGGTTGTATGCCTCTTCGAGTTCCAGTACCGCGTTCATAAGCGTCTCAGGAATGTACTGACCACCATGCGCGCCAAATCTGCCTTTTGACATATATTTTTCCTCCTCGTATAAACTGGTATATCATCGGTAACTGCCCGATCTCCGCATGATCGCGGGCTATTTTGCTTTATAAGTTCTCCCGGCAACAGGAGTTTCTGAACAGTTACTGTAATTTGCAATCTGCTGCAGGTAAAATTTTTACTATTATCTGCTTTTTATCTGCTGTAAAACTCTCTTACCAGCGGATAAATGTTCTTATATTTCTGATAGATCCCGTGATACTTCTCCGAAACTTCCAGATCCGGCTCCACCGTATCACAGTGTCCCTGGCTCTCCAGTGTCTCGATAAAGGACTTGTAATCCGGGATCACGCCCTCCGCCACAAACACCGCCGAGGCGATGGCCAGTGCCGGTAAAATGTCCGGATCCTTGTATACAAAGATCTTCTGTCCCATGACATTGCTTAAGATCTGGCACCATCGCCGCTCCCTCGCTCCACCGCCGATCAGTGTGATCTTTGACGCCGGATGGTCGAACAGTTCCAGACCCTGACGGATGGAAAATGCCACGCCCTCGAGGACACTCTGTGCCATATCCGCCGCCGTGGTCTCCTGGGAGAGACCTAAGAAGCTTCCCCGGACGCTGCTGTCCATGATCGGGAACCGCTCACCTGCCACATAGGGCAGGAAGAACAGTCCGTGACTTCCGGGTTCCGCTTTCTCAAGAAGCTCTGAGATATACCCGAAATCCGGTGCCCCGTCGGGATTCCTGGACAGGATCTTCGCGATCAGCTGGTGGACGTTTCCGCCGTTTAGGAACGGGACTACATTGATGAGCAGGTCCTTCTGCATTGCTGCCAGATTAAACCCGCCGCCCTCGCTCTCCATCCTTTGGTTGGACACGGCTGCCACCCAGCCGGAGGTTCCGAGGTTGATGTTGTACTCCCCCGGTGCCAAGATGCCGCTGGCAAGTGTCGTCGCTCCCGCATCCCCGGTTCCGGCATAGACCTTTGTTCCTACCGGATAACCACTCTCCGTCGCCCCGGTCTCCGTGACCGTGCCGACACACTCATGGCCGTAAAAAAGTTTTGGGAACTTCTTAATATCGACTCCTGCCGCTCCAATCAGCTCCTCCGACCAGATCTTCTTGTCCAGATCCATGGCCCCCGCCGTGGAGCAGGCGGTCATGTCTCCGGCGAACACACTGGTAAGTCTACCTATTATATAGTCCTTTGAGCTGATCAGGAAACAGGCGGTTCTTGCATAGATATCCGGCTCATTTTCCTTCAGCCACAAGATCTTCGCCAACGGCATCGATCCGTCAAAATGGTTTCCCGTGATCTCCGCGATATACGCGTCCCCAAGAGGTACTACATTCCGCCTTGCCGCCTCTCTTATGATCACCCGTGCCTGCTCGTCCGCCCGACCGTCGGAATAAAGGATCGCATTCCGGAGTGCTTTTCCTTCTGTCCCAACCGAGATCACATCCTGCATCTGTCCGGAGAAGATGATGGCTCCGATCTCCGCCGCCGGTATGATCTCAAGCATTTCTTTCGACAGGCTGCAGAATGCCCCGTACCATTCGTCCGGATCCTGTTCCTTAAAGTTTCCCACCTCAATGGTGTGGATCACCAGGCTTCCGGTAAAGACCGGTTCTCCGTTTTCGTTCACGACCACTGCCTTGACGGCTGTCGTTCCGATATCAAAGGTTGCTGCTAACATCTATTCCCTCCCCGTTCTGTACCGTTACACAGTACTGGGGATTTTGCCAATCCTTCGCATCCTAAATTGGTAAAATCCGCTCTCTCAATGTTATTTTACGGTATTCTCGGTACCAAAAATCCTTACCGTGAACCATGACCCGCGCCGAGTTTTTGGAGCACAACTGCGAGAATGATGATTCCGCCGGTGATAATGTTCTGCATGAAGCTCGGCATCTGAAGGATCGTAAGTCCGTTCGCCAGAACCGCCAGAATGATGGTTCCGACTAAGGTTCCGACCACGCAGGGAACACCGCTCTTTGAAACGGTGCATCCGATAAATACCGCTGCGTAGGACTGCAAGAAATATCCCTGCCCCGCTGTGGTATTCGCGGAACCTACACGGGATGCCACGAGAGCGCCTGCAAGACCTGCCATTGCCGCGCTGAGCGCAAAAGTGAGAATCCGGTAACGGAAGATCCGGATGCCTGCCGTCTCCGCAGCCTCCTTGCTTCCACCGATGGCATAAAGCTTTCTTCCGGCTGACATGTGGTTCATAAACATGTGGAATACGATGTAAAGCACCGCCGCAACAATGGTGATAAACGGGATGCCCGCGATTTTTAAGATCCCGGGGATCGTAAACGCCTTCGGGATCCCATGAAATACGGTCGTTCCTCCGGTAAGTCCGTAAATCACGCCGTCCAGCACGGTTCCCATACCAAGTGTTGTAATAAAGGAAAGGATCCCGAACTTTGCTACGATCACTCCGTTCACGCAGCCGACGATCAGACCGGCCACTACCGCTGCCAGAAAGCAGACTGGGATCGGAACACCCTGAATCGATAAAAGCGCTGCAACCACGCCGCCAAGGCTCACGATATTTCCGATGGAAAGATCGAATTCATTGATGGTCATGACAAATGTCGCTCCTAAAGCCACCATGGCGAGGGGCGCTGCCTGACGCGTTATATTAAGGAAGTTTTTCAGTGTAAAAAACGACGCAGGTCTCAGGAGTCCGAAAATTCCGATGATGACAACCAATGCTGCCACCGTTCCGTAATTCTTTAATGTTTTTCCTTTCATCTGTCGTTTTCCTCCCTCTCCGCCTCATAACAGCACGCCAGCACGTCCGTCGGTTTCAGGTCTTTATTCTCAAATGTCTTTCGTACTCTTCCGCATGCCATGACGGCAACCTCATCGGCAACCTCTAAAAGTTCCGTGAGATCGGATGACACATAAAGGACGGCTTTGCCCTTTTTTGTCTCTTCCTTCAGAAGCCTGTGGATCTCCTGTCGTGTTGCCACATCCACCGCCTGAGTCGGCTCATCACAAAGCCAGATCGACGGCTCCGTAAGGAGTGCCTTCGCGAAAACGACTTTCTGCTGATTTCCGCCAGACAGCTCCTTTGCCGGCTGGCTCACACCAACGCATTTGATCTTTAATGCCTCGATCATGTCCATCGCCTTTTTGTCGGCCGCCCGCTTTTGAAACCAGCCGCTTTTCGTGTAGCGGTCGATGGAGGAAAGCATCATATTCTCCTCAACGGAAAACGCGGGGATCATGGCTTTTCCTCTCCGGTCCTCACAGATAAACGCCATTCCCTGTCGGATAGATTCCGACGGGGTAGGGCGGACCGTGGTCTTTCCGTTGATCGTGACCTCGCCGCCTGCCAGCTTTCTCGTTCCGTAAATGCATTCCAGGAATTCTGTCCGCCCACTTCCGCAGAGCCCGAACATTCCGGTGATCAGCCCGGTCTTTATTTCCAGATCGACACCGCGGACGATTCCGTCCCCGGAGCGGATCCCGTGGATTTCCAGAGCTGTTTTTCCGATCTTTCCGTCGGCACCTGTTCCCAACAGCTCAGCTCCCTGAATATCCGTCTTTTCTGCTTCACTGCTCACTGTCTGCTTTACTCCGCCTTTACCAGATGCCTTATCTGCCGCTCCACCCTGAAGCTCCGCCTCAGCATCCTTTCCAGCTTTTCCGACGCCATCCGCGACTTCATTTCCGCTCATCAGCCGTACCAGCTCTTTTCTGCTGGTTCCTGCCGTATCCACCGTGGACACCCGCGTTCCGTTTCTTAAGACCGTGACCCGGTCTGCCAGCTCCATGATCTCTTCCAACCGGTGTGTCACATAGAGGACCGAGGTTCCTTTTGCCTTTAAGTTTCTCACGATGGAAAATAACAGATTCGTCTCCTTATCGGAAAGGGACGCTGTCGGCTCATCGAGGATCAAAAGCTTACAGTCACTCATCATCGCCCGGACGATCTCCACGCATTTTTTCTGTGCCGGGGTCATCATGGAAACCGGTTTCTTAAGGTCAAGATGGATCCCAAACTCCTCTGCTTTCGCCGCGGCTTCCCGTTCCATCTCTTTCCATCGGATCAGCCCGCCTTTTACCGGATAGGGTCTTCCGAAACAGATATTTTCCATTCCCGTAAATGCCGGGATCAGGACGTTGTCCTGAAAGATAATGTTGATCCCCAGCTTCCGGCTCTCTTCCGGTCGGATCACCTCCGGAAGATCTTTTCCGTTCCACAGGATACTGCCGCCGTCTCTCTTGTAGACACCGCCTAGGATCTTGATGAACGTGGACTTTCCGGCTCCGTTCTCACCGATGAGGCCATGGACCTCCCCCTCACCGAGAGAGAAGTCCAGACCTTTTAATGCGTATACACCGTTAAATTTTTTATCTACGCCCTTTACATCCAGCAACATCCTGTTTACCTGCCTTAATTTTTGTTTCTATTCTCCGTTTTATGCCTGTTCAGCGTTTTTAGTATCATGCCCGTTGAAACAGCACTTCTAAAATTTTTCGACATTTTTATCCGGATTCATTTGCTTACTGTGCATTCTCCTGCGTGATCAGCTCTGCCGGTGCATACATCTCACCTTTTTCGATCTCTTCACCGTCAAAGTACTTCTCCATCTGCTCACAAACGATACCAGCCATTCCTTCGAAGTTCTGCTTTACCGTCGCTTTTAAGTTTGTTCCGTCCTTGATCATCTCGACTGCCTGCTCGTTTCCGTCAACGCCTGTGACGATGACCTCGTCACGTCCTGCCTCCTGAAGTGCCTTTGCAGCGCCGATGGCCGGTTCATCCCATGCCGCAAATACGGCTGTGATGGAATCCTTGTCCGGATTTGCCGTTAAGAGATTTGCAACGATGTCCTGCGCGTCGTTGATCGGCTGCTCTGCCGGAACGTGCTGCTCTGTGATCAGCTTGATATCCGGATATTCCTTAATAACATCGTCAAATGCCTCGCTGCGCTTTACAACGCCCGGATGCGGTCTGTGGGTCAGAGCGATCACGGTTCCCTTTCCACCCATCAGATCGTCAAATAAGTACCTCACAATGAGCTCGCCCATCTGGTAGTTGTCGCTTGTCGCATTGATCTGCATTCCATCGATAAATCCACTGTCACATCCGAATACCGGGATGTCCGCGTCAAAAGCGTCCTGAAGCTGGTTTGCTACCTGGTTCGGGTCAGCGCTCACAAGGACGATTCCATCGGTTCCGGAAGAAACAACATCCTCGATCCGGCTCGCAAGCTCCGCAAAATCGTTTGCCGTATCGATCACGAATACTTCCGCGCCCTCAGCTTCCAGATCTTCCTTAATATAGCCTGCCATCTGGTTTGTCGTGACAGATGTGAGATACGGGGTCATAACGGAGATCTTCTTTCCGGCAAGTGCGCCTCCCTCTGTCTTTTCCGCCTCGGTTCCGATCCCGGAAGCCGCCTCTGTGGCTGCGGCTTCTGTTGGCGCTGCCGTCACTTCCGTCTTCTCATCCGCCTCTGTGGAACATCCGGTAATCAGAACTCCTGCAAGAGCTACGGCTGCAGCAAGGCTCATGATGGTTTTCATTTTTCTCATAATCATTTCCTCCTCGTTTTTGTCGACTGCCTCTTGCGGGAATCAGTAAAGGGTAGAACAGCACGTTGAAAATAAGTAAAAAAGAATGTGCCTTGGCACATTCTCGCGCCTCGCGCGGTCGCTTGCGACAATCTACATCTTCGCGCGAGTGCGCATCTTTGGCACGTTAATGCCTTTTTACGTAACAGGGAATTCCTCGGAATTTCCAGTTACATAAAAAAAGTCCCGGACATAGTTTTCACTATGCCGGGACGAAATTTTTCGTGGTGCCACCCGATTTCACAGATCAGGCTTCCTCGAAAGCCAACTGCTCCGTGCCTACGGCACTCCCACAGTTGCCGCCTCCATTCGTAATCCGGGCTATCGCCCTACTTACTCATGCAGGCTTGGTTGTCAAATGTCTATCCAGCCTGACGTGCAAGCACGTCATTCTGGCTATCCGCTTGACAACACTTTCAAACAAAAATAGCAGCTATCCCACATCGGAATATCTGCCACCAATCTGTCTCATTTCAGAGTACGGAAATCTCTTTCGATACTCTTATCCTTTAACGCAGGAATCACGGCCGCAGCTACTCGAATCTCTTTCACCTGGCGTCTCACAAACCCATTCCATAGGGAATTCCATACTGTCTTCCACCACCGACAGCTCTCTGTGATTTCATTCCGAATGTACTCTCTTTGCTCATCGACTTTTTGTTTTTAATTTTTATGGATTAAAGATTAGCACACTTCTTTCCATATGTCAATTTTATTTTCAGAATATTTGCTATTAAAAATTCCTATATCCAGTCACTATTTTTTCCAATCATATCCGGTTCGAACAAAAATCGGCTCCTGAAAGACTTTCCAAGATCAGATCTATCATCTCTTTGTTGACAGTTTTTTCCATTTTGTAGAAACAAAAGTTACATAATTCTTATTTTTTGATTATTGTGCCGAATTAAGTAAAGTGAATTCAAAAAATACTTGACTTTTTAAAGTTATGGTTTTATTCTTAAGCACATAATTTTATTAACGATCCATTCCAACTATCAAAGGCGATAACTTCTGACAAAAGTGCGCCTTTCTTTTTTACCCGGACTTAACTGTAAGACTATCGAACAGTTTCTCCGGTTCTCCGGAAGCGACTGCCGGATACCCACCGGCACCGGAGATTCCCCACCCGGATCGTTCGTAAAAGGAAAGAGAGAGGAGAGATTCATTTATGAAGAAGAGACGACTTATTGCACTCGCAGCTGCAGCCGTTATGGCAGCATCTTCCCTGGCAGGATGCGGCGGTTCCCAGACATCCTCAACAACAGCAGCAGGTTCCACTGCTGAAACAGCAGCGGCTTCCTCCAATGCGGTATCCCCGGACGCAAAATCCACGGATCAGACACTCGGCGGCGGTATCGCGGTCGGCTCAAGTGACGGCGAGGCAGTAAAAGGCGGAACACTTGTTGTGTCAATGCCTTCATCCCCACGCACTCTTGATCCGAAAGCCTACTCAACCATGTACGAGAACCACATTATGTACAATGTTCTCGATACCCTGTTTGTCTGGGATAAGGATTACAAAGAGGTGATTCCGAGTCTGGCAACTGATTACACTGTCAGTGATGACGGCCTGACCTACACCATCAACCTCCGTGATGATGTATACTTCCAGAAAGGTAAATTCCAGGACGGAAGAAAGATGACCGCGGATGATGTTGTATACTCTCTTGAACGAAGCAAGGAAGAGAGTACCACAGACCGTATCTGCCGTGATTTCTTCGATTACTGCGAAGCTGCAAGCCCGACACAGGTCGTTATCCATATGAAATCTGTTGCAGGACCGTTTATCTCTCAGTTAGCCGGTATCGGAAACGCAATCCTCCCGAAAGAGGAAGTTGAAGGCTGGGGAGAAGACTTCGGTTCCCACATCGTCGGCACAGGTGCTTTCACACTGGAAGAGATCGTAACCGATGAAAAAGTCACATTAAAGAAAAATGAGAATTACTGGGGCACAGAGCCGAACGTAGACGGCATCGAGTTCCGAATCATCTCCGATTCCAATCAGGCGATCAACGCAGTCCAGACCGGTGAGGTCGACATCGCGATGTATCTTCAGGGCGAAGCCATCAAGCGTGCGCAGGATGCGGACCTCTTACTTCAGGCACCGAGTTCCGCTGTCACCTTTGTCCGCTTCAATATGCAGAACGGACCGACCGCAAACGCTGATGTCAGAAAAGCACTCACAATGGCTGTCGATATCGACTCCATGGTAGCCGGTATCTATCAGTACGGCGAAGGCACAAGAGCTTATCAGCCGCTTCCGGTATACTCCTTCGCTTATGACACGGCATACAATGATCTTGTACCGTCCTACGATCCGGAAGGTGCAAAGAAGCTCCTCGCAGAAGCAGGCTACCCGGATGGCTTTACCATGAGCCTTTACATTGGTTCCACTACCTATCGCGAGAAGATGGCACAGATGTTACAGTACTACTGGAGCCAGATCGGTGTAACACTTGATATCAAGTCTTCCACCATGGCCGACTGGTCCGCAGCGGTCGTTGATTCCTGGCAGTCCGATGTTGTAAACAGCTACGGAGTAAGCTGGAACAGCGATCCGGATCCTTACGGTTTCCTTGGAAAGTTCTTCAGCTCCCAGACACTTCACGCCTCCTCCAACGCAGGCGGCTACAACGATGCGGAACTGGATGAGCTCTTAAATGAAGGCTTTGGCTCCACAGACAACGCAAAGCGCGCGGAGTCCTATAAGAAAGTCATTGAGAAGGTTATGAACGAATACACCGGTATCTACTACGCATACGAGTGCCGGAACTGGGCCGTATCCCCGAAGGTACATAACGCAGTTCTCCGTGCCGATAATCAGATGTTAGTCGCAACACCATTCAACAATATCTGGGTTGAAAAATAGAATTTGACGACCAAACCGGTTTGAGTAAGCAGGGTGATAGCCCGGATTACGAAAACCGGCGGTCGCTGCGTGAGTGCTAAAGACACAAAGCAGCTGGATTCCACACATAGAAAGGGGGAGGCAAATCCTAAGTTTGTTTCCCTTTTTCTGTACACTCACAGAGATTTAACTGTTCCATTCTCTTCACATTCTTCCCGGTGAAGAGAACAGGACAGCTATGAAAGGATTGGATTTATATGGGAAAGATCATCATAAAACGATTATTGCAGACGATTCCCACACTTCTGGTCGTCGTCACACTTACCTTCTGCCTCACACGAATGCTTCCGGGCGATCCGGCAGTGGCGATCTTAGGTATCGAGGCAAATGCGGAGGACATCGAAGCTATGAGAGCCGAGATGAACCTCGACAAATCGCTCCCTGAGCAGTACGCCCTCTACCTGGGTGGACTTGTCCACGGTGACTTTGGTTACTCCTACAGCTACCGTCAGGACGTTCTTCCACTCATCACTTCCAGAATTCCGAACACATTAACCCTGACGCTGACAGCACTTCTCTTCGCTTTCATCATCGGAACCAGCGTCGGTATCATTGCTGCATTAAAGCAGAATACGATCTTCGATTACATTGTCATGGTCATCACGCTCGTGGGTGTGTCCATGCCGATCTTCTGGCTGGCACTCATGCTGGTTCTTCAGTTTTCCGTTAAAATGAATCTTCTGCCTGTTATGGGTATGGGCGATCTCTCCAAAGGCTTCGGCGATGTTGTGAGCCATATGATCCTTCCGGGCTTCTGCCTTGCGACGATCCCGATGGCAACCTTTGCGAGAACCATGCGTTCCAGCATGATCGACATCATGAGCAGCGACTACATCCGATGTCTTAGAGCCCGTGGAATCAAAAAACTCAAAGTCATCCTGATCCACGGATTAAAGAATGCTCTCCCGCCGCTCATCACAGTTTTAGGTCTTCAGATCGCCGGAACCTTCACCGGTGCCATCATCACCGAGGGAATCTTCTCCTGGCCGGGCATGGGAACCATGATCAACACCGCGATCAACAACCGCGATTATTCCCTGATCCAGGGTGCGGTCCTGTTCTCCGCGATCATGTTCGTCTTCTGCAACATGCTGGTCGATATCGCCTACGCGATTCTGAATCCGAAAGTTAAACTGGAAAAGGGGTGATGAGTTATGACATTATCAAAAAAGAAAAAACCTGCTGCCGCGTCCTCCGTTGTTTCCGGTGAGGCGCTTGGAATGGATGCCAATATCGCAATGCTCGTAAAAGAGCGGAACGCGAACAATGCCTGGCATAAATTAGCGAGAAACAAAACAGCCCTCGTTGGCTTCTTCATCGTGGCTTTTATGGTAGTCATCGCCGTATTTGCCCCGCTCATCGCGCCATATGACCCGAACGCGATCAACCCGGTCCTGCCCTTTAAGGGAATCGGCACTCCCGGACATCTCTTCGGCACGGATGACCTTGGCCGTGATATCCTGTCCCGTATCATCTACGGCTCCCGTATTTCCATGATCGTCGCCGTAGGCGCCACCATCGTCGGCGCGATCATCGGCGTTCTCATCGGACTTACCGCCGGATATTTCGGTGGATGGATCGACGCGGTGCTCATGAGGATCATGGACGGCATGTTCTCCTTTCCGTTCATCCTGTTAGCCATGATCCTGATCACCGTTCTCGGAAACGGCGTCATGAACGTCATTCTGGCCATCGGTATCGCAAGCGTACCGGGATTTGCCCGTGTCACAAGAGGCCAGGTACTGATCGTAAAGGAAGAAGAATACTGCAACGCCTGCCGCGTTGTCGGTGTTTCCCCGGTAAGACTTCTGTTCTTACATATTTTGCCGAACTGTGTATCCCAGATCATCGTTTACGCGACACTCCGTATCGCAAGCGCTATCATCTCCGAGGCATCCTTAAGCTTCTTAGGACTCGGCATCGCGCTTCCGACCGCCTCCTGGGGCAGCATTCTCCGTGTCGGCCGTGACTGCCTGACAACCGCCCCGCACGTTGCGGGAACCGCAGGCGCGTTTATCCTCGTGACTGTTATCGGTTTCAACCTGTTGGGCGATGGTATCCGTGATGTCATGGATCCGAAAATGAAACAGTAGGAGGTGCAGGCTATGAGTGAAAACGATGCAATCTTAAAAGTAAATGGATTAAAAACATATTTCTATCAGGCAAGCGGCGTTTCCAAGGCTGTCGATGGCGTAAGCTTCAGCCTGCGTCAGGGCACGACCATGGGGATCGTCGGTGAGTCCGGTTCCGGAAAGAGCGTCACAAGTGCCTCCGTGATGCGGCTCATGCCGTCAAAGACCGGAAAGATCGTAGATGGCTCCATCATCTTCGACGGTGTGGACATCCGGAATCTCTCCGAGGCACAGATGGAAAAGTTCCGCGGCGATGAGTGCTGCATGATCTTCCAGAACCCGATGACTTCCCTCGATCCGGTATTCAAGATCGGCCACCAGATGGTGGAAATGATCAGAGAGCATGAAAAGGTCAGCAAAAAGGAGGCCTGGAACAAAGCCGTTGAAGCCTTGAAGCTTGTCGGCATCCCGGAAGCCGAGAAACGGATGGATGCCTATCCTCACGAGCTTTCCGGAGGTATGTGCCAGCGTGTCATCATCGCCATGGCTGTCTGCGGACATCCGAAGCTCATCATCGCTGACGAGCCGACGACCGCCCTCGATGTGACCGTACAGGCACAGGTTCTTGAGCTTTTAAAGGATCTCCAGAAGAAGCTCAACACAGCGATCTTACTCATCACCCACAACCTTGGCGTTGTCTGGGAGATGTGCGACACCGTTATGGTCATGTATGCAGGAAATACCGTAGAATACGCGGATACAAAGACGCTCTACAAAGAGCCGCTTCACCCGTACACCTGGGGTCTTTTAGACTCCATGCCGAAACTCAGCAGCTCCACGAAGGAGGATTTAAAGACGATTCCGGGCACACCGCCGGATCTCCGCCTTACCGGCCACTGCTGCAACTTTTATAACCGCTGTCCTTACGCGACGGAGATCTGCAGACAGCAGGTACCACCGCTTAAGGAAGTCGCTCCCGGACATTTCGTGGCATGCCACAGACAGGACGGCGAGCACAGATTAACACGAGGGGAAGTGAATGTGACATGCAAAAAAATGTAATCATGAGCGTCGATCATCTCAGTAAGGATTTCGTGATCCGCGGAAAAAAATTAGGGGAAAAGAGTAAGCTTCTCCACGCATTGAGCGATGTTTCTTTTGATATTTATGAGGGTGAAACTCTTGGCATCATCGGTGAGTCCGGATGCGGCAAATCCACACTTGGACGCTGTCTTGTAAAGCTCCACAAGCCGTCCGCCGGAACGATCACCTACAATGGCAAGGATCTCTGGAATCTGCCGGTCTATGAGCGTGAGGCAGCCCGCAGGGACATCCAGATGATCTTTCAGGATCCGTATTCCTCTCTGGACCCGAGAAAAACAGCTTCCTACTCTATTGAAGAAGCGATGAAGGTCCACCACATCGGTGACACCGCAAGAGAGCGCCGCCAGAAAGCATTAGAGTATCTTCAGGAGGTCGGTCTCGACATCCAGCACATGGAGCGCTATCCCCACGAGTTCTCCGGCGGCCAGAGACAGCGTGTGAACATTGCACGCGCCCTCTCCATGGAACCGAAGATCATCGTCTGCGACGAGCCGGTATCCGCACTGGACGTTTCGATCCAGGCACAGGTCATCAACCTCTTCCGCCGCCTGCAGAAGCAGTTTAACCTGACTTATGTTTTCATCTCCCATGACCTCGGCATCATCAAGTACATCAGCGACCGGATCATGATCATGTATCTGGGACGTGTCATGGAGTTCTACACTTCGGAGGGAATCTACGCAGATCCGAAGCACCCGTACACTAAGGCGCTTCTCTCCGCGATCCCGCCGGAAAGCCCCTTTGATAAAAAAGAACGTCTGCCCCTCACCGGCGACATCCCGAGTCCGATCGGGGATCAGGTTGGCTGCCCGCTCGCAGGCCGCTGCCCGCACTGCACAGAGCGCTGTAAGAAAGAGATTCCGAAGCTCGTGGACACCGGGGACGGACATATGGTAGCTTGTTTCCTGTACGAGTAAGCTTTCACGACTACAACACCTGCCCGGGCATGAAAAGCCCTTTTTAGTCTTTTCTACTCCCGGCAGATTCGCAGCTGACTTTTTTATCATGCTTAAACAATGCATGGAAAACGATCTGGCTGTTAGATGCCTTGATCCTTACAACTTATATACTATAAATGAGCAAATACCGAAAAGTGCACAAAAATTATGACTTATTGTGCATGTAACACGGACATTGATTCGTTTAATATTCTTAATGTCTGCATGTGAAAGACTTAATAGTGCAGTTTTTCAAATTTGCTCATTTATAGTTATATATTTAAAAGGAGTAATACAAAATGGTAGATTCTAAAAAATTAATTTCTCTCGTTGAAAAACATGAAAAACTGATCTATGACACCGCTGACCATATCTGGGCACACCCGGAGACAGGATTCCGTGAGTGGAAGACTTCCGCCTACATGGAACAGCATTTTGAGGAGCTTGGATACACACTTACAAAAGCCGGCAACATCCCTGGATTCTACACAGATCTCGACACTGGAAAGCCGGAAATCCTATTTCAACCGGCTTCACCGGACAGTTTATTCTGTTTTTAGTGTCAAATTTACGGAAAGGACGGGAGATCTTGTATGAAAAACTTTGTTATCACAGTTGCCAGAGGATTCGGCTCCGGCGGACGTGCAATCGCCGCCAAGCTGGCGGATGAACTGAATATCCACAGCTACGACAATCGTATCCTGACGCTCGCTTCCCAGTACAGCGGTTATCCGGAACATTACTTTAAAGAGGCCGACGAGACCTTAAACGGCAGTCTGATCACGAAACAGCTTCAGGCACTGCCGAAACGCCATTCACCGACCGGTGAGTTATCGAGATTTACTTCAGATGACCGGCTCTTCGAGTATCAGAAGATCATCATCGAGAAACTTGCCACTTCGGAATCCTGCGTGATCGTCGGAAAGTGCGCCGATTATATCTTAAAGGACTATGACAACGTGGTCAGCATCTATGTGGAGGCACCGAGAAGCTATACCCTGCGCCGTGTCATGGAACGCATGGATGACATTACTGTCGAGGAAGCGCATCATCTGATCACGAAAACGGACAAGTACCGCGCGGACTACTATAAGTATTACACCGGCGGCAACTACTGGACAAATCCGGTCAACTATGACCTGACCTTCAACAACGCCAGACTCGGTGACGATCGCTGCGTGAAGCTTGTTCTCGAGTGTATGAAGTTGAAATTTGGGGATGATTTCAAAGAATATATGAAGAGTATCGGAAAAGATATTTGATATGCTATTTCACTTAATTTTGTAATACCGGCACCGGGGTCTTTCCAATCCTGTCCCCGTGCCCGGATTCCCCGCCGCGTTCCCCTCTCTCTCACGCGGCGGGGATATTTTATTTCTCTAAATTCTCAAAATACGCTCTCAGCTCGTCCACCAGCTCACCGAACTCTTTTCCGGTCTCATCCAGTGTGATGTCCGCATATTTCTCGTAGTACGGAAGTCTCTCATTGTAGAGATCCCGGAGTGTCATGCCGTCCTTTAAGACAACACCGCGGTCCACAAGGTTTCCGAGACGTGATTCCAGATCCTCATAGCGAAGCTTCAGGTACACGATCGTCGCGGTCTCTTTGTAGTGTTCCATGGCCTTCGCCTCATAGATCACACTACCGCCCGGCGCGATCACGGACTTCTCTACATCCAGCTCCAGGTTTGCCTGCTCCTCGACACGCAGGAAACCGTCATCGCCCTCTTCCGCGATGATCTCCTTCAAAAGCTTTCCGGTCTTCTCCTGGATCACAAGATCCACATCCACGAAGGAATATCCAAGACGCTTCGCAAGCAGCACGCCGATGGTGCTCTTTCCGGACGCCGGCATTCCGATCATCAGAATATTTTTTTTCTTCATAACTTATGCCTCGCTCTTTTGTCTGTCGCTGTAATTATCTCTGGTTAACTGTTCCGTATGACTGCAGTCACTCTGCAGACTACTTCTGTCTCTTCTTATCATTCCGCGGACCGTCGGATTTCTGACTATTCGCCTTTCTGGTTTGTTCCGGCCGGGTAGTTGCTTTCTTTCCGCCGTTCACGTCTGCAGACTTTCGAACTTTCCCGGCACCTCCGGCTTTTTCCGCTGATTTTGAAGTTTTCCTGCTAGCCTTCGCACCCTTTTCCTGCTTTCTCACGCTGTACCCGAAGCTTCCCAGCTCCTCGCCCATCCCATAATATCTTCCATGGGAATAGGCTAACGGCTTCGCCATGGAAAGATGGAAGGTGTCCTTTTCATCCATGTACGCCTCATCCACATCCACCGCCACAACATCGGCGATAAACATATGATGGCTTCCCAGCTCTTCCACCTTCACAACGCGGCACTCGATGTTCACCGGGCTCTCTTTGATCACCGGTACATCCACCACGTTCGCCTTCTCCGGGGTCAGCCCGGTCTCTTTCCACTTATCCACGTCGCGCCCGGAGCGCACGCCGCAGTAGTCTGTCGCCCAGGCCATGGACTCCGTCGTCAGGTTTACGACGAACTCCCCAGTTTCCTTCATCATATGGTAGGAGTGTCGTTCCGGCCGGACACTGATGGACAGCATCGGCGGATTCGTACAGATGGTTCCCGCCCATGCCACCGTAAAAATATTCGAATTTCCTTCCCGGTCAGCCACCGTCACAAGGACAGCTGGAACCGGGTACAGCATATTTCCTGGTTTAAACTGTCGTTTTCCCATCTTTACAGATCCTGCCTTTCTTCAATCGCGACCTTTCCGGCATCTCACACCTGCAGTGTCTGCCATCCGCACTTCCTTTCAAATGCGTAACAACTGCTGCTCCCAACTTATAAATACGGCAGCCCGGTCATGACTTCTCCCGATTCGACCGTGTCAGACAACCGGGCTGCTGCAAAAAATTTACTACTGTAATGCCATCATGATCTGCGGCGCAAGCTGTTTCTTTCTGGAAACAACGCCCGGAAGCTTCACGATTCCGGTCTGTCCGCTGACGTTCTCCATATCCTCATCCTTTACATGGAACGCATTGGCAATAAGCTGCTCCGCTCCCTGTCCGGTGCAGATCAGATCTGTGGACTCTGTCAGAATGTTTGTGAGCATGAAGAACATCATGTCGATCTCATGCTGCTCTCTCTCTTTCTCCGTGTATGCGGACATTCTTGTTCTCAGATCCTTGAGCTCCACTGCATTTAAGGAGGTGATCTGGCCGATTCCGAATACGGAATTTCCTACTGTGAATCTCTTAAAATCCTGGTAGAAAATATCGCCGTCGGATTTTCCCTTCAGGTTGCTTCCTGCGGAGAACATGTCGATGGCGTACTTCTCGATATCGAGACCAGCGATCTGCGCAAGAGCGAGTCCGGCTGCCTTATCGATCGGCGTGCAGGTCGGGGAACGGAATAACAGGGTATCGGAGATGATCGCACTGCATAAGAGTCCTGCCGTTGTCTTGTCGATCTCTATGTGGTTCTCCTGGTACATCTGGTAGATGATGGTCGCGGTGCAGCCTAGGGGCTGGTTTCTGAAGAATACCGGGGACATGGTCTCAACAGTTCCGAGACGATGGTGGTCGATGATCTCGCGGATATCGGCGCTCTCCATGCCCTCTACGGCCTGGCTCTTCTCGTTGTGGTCCACAAGGATGATACTCTTTCCCTTTGCGCCTAAGAGGTTACGTCTGGAGATCATGCCGATGTACTTTCCGTCAGAATCAAGAATCGGGAAATCGCGGTGTCTCTTGCTCGCCATGATCTCGCGGATATCGTCGAGGTAATCTTCCTCAGAGAATTCGATGATGTTTTCCTTCGTCATAAAGTAGCTGATCGGCATGGACTGGTTGATCAGACGGGCTGTTGTGTAGGTGTCATACGGTGTCGTAATGACTGCACAGCCGCGCTCCTGTGCCAGTTTGCGGATCGTAAGGGATACACCTGCGCCCTCGCAGACGATAATGCAGCCTGCTTCCATCTCGATGGCGCAAAGCTGGGACTCATAACGGTTTCCGAGAATGACCAGGTCATGTTTCTCGATGTAGTTCTCCATCAGGTCCGGGTTTGCGGCCGCGATCAGGACTTTTCCGCGGTCAAAATATGCCTCAGAATCGCCGACTACCATGCTTCCTTCCAGAGTATCAAGGATGTTCGCGTACTTCGTGCACGCTTTTGAGATAATGCTGCTGTCATATAAGTTCATGTAGGACTTGGTGATATCGCCGATCGTGATAACGCCCTCCAGGAGACCTTCCTCTGTCACGCACGGAAGTGTAACAACGTTGTTCTCCTGCATGAGTCCCCATGCATTCTTTAAGGAAATTCCGCGGGACACGCCTTTTGTCTTGCGGATCTCGATGTCCTTGACCTGCGTCTTGACGTTCTCCACGAGGCGTGGGGCCTTTAATTTAAAATAATCCAACACATACTGTGTCTCCGGGTTTACATTTCCGGCACGGCACGGCTCATAATTCTCGCCGGTAAGCTGATGCTTGAAACCTGCATAGCAGATGGCTGAGCAGATGGAATCCGTGTCAGGATTTCTGTGTCCCAGGACAAGTGTTTTTTTCAGTTCTTCAACTGCCATTGATCTTCTCCTTCTATTGCGTTTTTCTCAGACGTACAAATAAGAATGTGTTACAATAACTTCATAGTTCGTTCACAATTTGTTCACATTTGTTTTTTATACTTATTGCATAAACAAAAAGTCGTTTGACTTAACCAACTAGACAAATTGCACATAGATTTTTCATAATTGCCCCGGTTGTCGCGACCGGGGTCTCCTCTTTTTTAGAGGTAATGTGTGTCCGCTTATGGCGGACACTTTTCTTTTTCACCCATACATGCGCTATGTGCGTTCACAGCAAAAAGGGAGTCCGTCACCGGACTCTCTCTTCTTTATCCGATGATCAGCTTCGCGGCACCGTAGATTCCGGCATCATTTCCAAGCTTCGCAAGAACGATGTCCGCCTTCTTTGTTGCCATCGGAGATAACTCATCGTGGTACCTCTTAATAATATCAGTCAGGAATGTTCCGGCCTTGGATACACCGCCGCCGATCAGGAATGCCTGTGGATCCAGAACCATGGAGATCGTCGCAAGAGCCCAGCCAAGGTAATAGCAGGACTTATTGAGGGATTCCAGTGCAAGCGCATCTCCCGCCTTCGCTGCATCCAGCACGTTCTTCGCGCTGATGTTCTTTAAGCTTCTGAGAGTGGACGGGCGGTTATCTGCCGCCAGCATTCTTCTTGCGGTTCTGGCGATTCCTGTCGCGGAAGCCACCTGCTCTAAGCAGCCGTGTCCGCCACAATTGCACGCCTCTTTCTCACCTTCCATCACATGGATATGGCCGATCTCACCGCCGACCCCCTGTTCGCCGGTCCAGATCTTTTCATTCAGGATAATGCCGCCGCCGACGCCGGTTCCCAGAGTTACCATGACAAGGTTTTTGTAGCCTTTTCCGCCTCCCTGCCACATCTCACCGAGAGCCGCGACGTTCGCGTCATTTCCGCTTTTTACGACCATACCATCCAGCAGTCTGCTGAGCTCCTGCTGTGGATTTCCGGCCTTCCAGCCGAGGTTTACACACACTTCGCAGTGTCCGTTCGGAAGAACCGGTCCAGGGAATCCCATTCCCGCTCCGGAAAAATCAGAGAGCTCCAGACCGCTTTCCTTTGCCATTCTGCGGATCGAAGCCGCAATATCGCCCAGGATATACTTTCCGTTCTCCTCTTTTCTTGTCGGAATCTCCCACTTCTTTACGAGAGTTCCGTCTTCCTCAAAGATACCGAGCTTCACGCTTGTTCCGCCGATATCGATTCCAATACACTTTAAACTCATGTGTGCTCCCCTTTTCCCTGATTTTCCGCTATCCGTCCAACAACGGCTTTCAGCCATCTGTCCGGACAGCACACGACCTTGCGGAGCTGCCGCCCCATAGTCCAGGCGCCAGCCCCTATTTTTCACAGCCGCCCATTTCACATCGGGCTGCCGCATTTTCCATCTATCTGATTAGAACAGGGTCTTTACAGTATTTACAACATTCTCAACCGTAAATCCAAACTTCTCAAACAGTTTTGCTGCCGGACCGCTTGCTCCGAAGCTCTTCATGGTCACATAAGCTCCGTCGAGGCCGACATACTTGCCCCAGCCGAAGTCGGAAAGTGCCTCAACGACAACTCTTCTTCTGACTTCCTTCGGAAGTACGGACTCCTTGTACTCTGCGCTCTGCTCCTCGAAGATATCCATACACGGCATGGATACGACGCGGATCTTCTTGCCTTCAGCTGTAAGCTCTGCTTTCGCCTTAACCGCAAGATCAACCTCAGAACCGCTTGCGATCAGGATTGCGTCCGGTGTTCCCTCGCAGTCATCGATCACATAGCCGCCCTTTAACGCGTCCTTGCTGCTTCCCGGGATCGGATTGAGGTTCTGTCTGGAAAGGACAAGCGCTGTCGGTGTCTTCTCAGATGTTACTGCGGACAGCCATGCTGCGGATGTCTCTGTCGCGTCACACGGACGGAATACATGGAAGTTCGGCATTGCGCGGAACATAGCGAGCTGCTCGATCGGCTCGTGGGTCGGTCCGTCTTCGCCAACGCCGATGCTGTCGTGAGTCAGAACAAATGTCAGCGGAACTCCCATCAGTGCGGAAAGTCTCGCCATCGGTTTTACATAATCACTGAACACGAAGAATGTCGCAACATAAGCGCGGAGACCGCCGTGAAGCATGATACCGTTGCCGATCGCTGTCATCGCAAGCTCTCTTACGCCGAAGTGGAGGTTTCTGCCTGCCGGGTTCTCTGCGGAGAAGTCGCCCGCATCCTTCATGGCTGTCTTGTTGGACGGAGCAAGGTCAGCGGAACCGCCGATCATGTTCGGCATGATGTCCTTTAAGATGTTGATCATCTTGCCGGAAAGGGAACGTGTTGCCTCTGCCTTGTCTTTTGTGAGCCAGAGTGCCTCGTTCTCGATCAGTGCCTTTGCGTCCGGAGCTGTGTGGTACTGCTCCCAGAGCTTCTCCATCTCCGGGTACTCGTCGCAATATGCGGCAAACATAGCGTTCCATGCTGCCTCAACGTCTGCCTTCTCCTCTGCAAGACGGGAATAATGCTCATAGACCTCTTCCGGCACAAAGAACGGTTCCTCATACTGCCAGCCGAGAGTCTCTCTCATTGCTTTGATGTTGTCAACACCTAACGGCTCGCCGTGGGCGCTTGCCTTGCCCTGTTTAGCCGGGCAGCCGAAGCCGATCTCAGTCTTGATGGTGATGAAGGACGGATGCTCAGTATCAGCCTTTGCAACCTCAATTGCTGCGCCGATAGCGTCGATATCTGTTCCGTCTTCAACGGTAATTGTCTGGAAGCCGAATGCTTTCATGCGCTCTTCCACGTTCTCGCGGAATGCGATGTCTGTGCTTCCCTCGATGGAGATGCGGTTGGAATCGTAGAGAACGATAAGTTTACCAAGTCCAAGTGTTCCTGCAAGGGAGAATGCCTCAGAGGAAATTCCCTCCATCATGCAGCCGTCGCCGCCGAGTACATATGTGAAGTGATCGACAACCGGGTAGCTTTCCTTGTTGAATACGGATGCCAGATGCTTCTCAGCCATTGCCATACCAACAGCCATGCCCATACCTGCGCCTAACGGTCCTGTTGTAGCCTCAACACCTACGGTGTGGCCGTATTCCGGATGTCCCGGAGTCAGGGATCCGACCTGACGGAAGTTCATAAGGTCTTCCTTTGTAAGACCGTATCCGAACAGGTGAAGCAGGGAATACAACAGCATGGAGCCATGTCCGCCGGATAAGATAAAGCGGTCACGGTTTGCCCACTCCGGGTTTGCCGGATTGTGGTTCATGTGGTGTGCCCAGAGCTCATAAGCCATCGGCGCACTGCCGAGGGGAAGTCCCGGATGGCCGGAATTTGCCTTCTGGATCGCATCTGCGGATAAAATTCTGATGGAATTGATCGCCAGATTGTCGATAGTGTTCATTGTTTCATTCCTCCTGATAATCCATAGGTGTGGTAACTGTTCATTTTCTTCACAGTTATCAGTGTTGTAACATGTTTTCACTATTACATTTATTTACCTTAATTTAATCTCTTTCATTACCTCGCTGCCTGCGGTAATCAGAGAATTGGTACGATTTTTGCCTGCTCTTACGAGCGATACAGAAAAGTCAAACTGTCCGTTAAACCTCTCGTGTCCGTCCAGGTTGTATTCCCTGCACGATTCCTCATTATACAGGATAAGCCTGTCTCCGTCAATGAGGACGCCTGTGTAGGCGTAGTCAAAATCAATGCTTGTAACCTTCTTTCCATCCGTGTTGTATACATCAAGCCGGTACGGACTTCCGGAGGTACTGTCGACAACGACAGCCGCATATTTGTCTGAGTAGCAGATACTCTGGATCTCTTCATCCACCGGAACAAACGTGACATTTGTGTCCGGGATCACATTTTTTACAGAGATAAAGGTCAGCCCTTTATCGGAAAAGGCGCAGACCGTCTGATCATTTAAGTAGCGGATGCGTCCCACCATCTTGTCATCAAATTCTTCTTCAAAAGCGGCGATAAAACGGTTGTTGACATTTTTTCCGATCTCAGAGAAATCGTAGAACGCCACCTTGTTCTTCAGAGCGCCATTTTTCATGTACATAACGGACATGACGATCTGTTTTCCGTCTGGAGAAAGCGCGATGTCCACCGGATATCCATCTCCGGATAAGAGCATCTTGATGTTGATCCCCAGCGACTCGCCGTCCTTCTTGAAGTAGAATATGTAGCTCGCCGTGCTGTCCTCAACAACTGCCGCCGCAACGCCGCGGGCAGATACCGCTGCTTTCGTGATCGGAAGCTGTGTCTTCGCCGTTCCGGTACATCCCTCTTTGCTGCAGATGTACATCTCGTTTCCCTGCTGGTCCGCGATCACAGCGTAGTCCCCGTTGATGTTGATGATCGGTGTTTTCATCTCATAGCTCTGGGTCCAGATCGTTTTGCCGGAGGCATCGATATAGGAAGCGCCGTCCTTTGTATACTTGATCACGTTGTCGCCGAACATGGCGAACTTCACAAAGCTGCTATCGCCGACCGTTTTTGACGCCTCTGCCGGTGCAGAAGTTTCCGCGGACGCCGTCTCATCTGGGGTTCCGCTTCCCGCCCCGGAAGCGCCGGAGCTTTCTGCCGAAGCAGTCTCACCGGCTCCGTCTGTCCCTGCACTGTCAGCCGCAGCACTTGTCTCTGCTGCCTGTGTTTTCTTATCCGTGCCAGAGTTTTCTGTGTAGCGCATGGACCGCTCCCACTGGACGCTGTAGCCGGTATACTCATATCCATTCATGTACCGGTAGCCGGTAAAACCTAATGCCGCAATAAAACAGACGGCCGCGGCCGCGATGATCCGCTTTTTTCTTCTATATTTGGCAAGCCGGCCATCATCCATCGGTTCTTCCGATCCGTTGTCCGGCATCTGTACGATATTCTGTCTGAGCTGCCTTTTTTTCTTCTCTCTGTCCATAGATTGCATATCACTCATAAAAATCTCCTGAAAATGGACATATATAGGCTAGTATACACCATTTTCAGGAGATGCGCATTAAATTCTTTGTTTTTATTGCAGTTCATTTTGCGGGGCGGAACCAATCTTGACCTGCAAGATGATTTTTCAAAATTTTTACAGGTTCTGATACATTTTTAACAGGAGAAAAGTCTGAAATTTACGGCAGAACCAGCTTCTGCCCTGCCACAATATGGTCCACATTGTCCAGGTGGTTCAGTTCGCAGATTTCGGACAGCCGCTTCAAATTTCCATACTCTTTCCAGCAGATTCCGTATAACGTCTCCCCGTCACCGATCTCATAGATCCGGTAGCCGTTTGCGGACGCGGCAGCGTAATCGACGGGTTCCTTCTTGGAACTTTCCGTGCTGCTCTGTTCACTCTCTTTTCCCATTCCG
Source organism: Clostridium sp. AF28-12 (assembly GCF_003435225.1). Lineage (NCBI taxonomy): Bacteria > Bacillati > Bacillota > Clostridia > Eubacteriales > Clostridiaceae > Clostridium > Clostridium sp. AF28-12. The sequence goes on from NZ_QWGJ01000021.1 coordinate 28,508, forward strand.
ACGCGGGGCTGGGTCGGAGACTCGGCGCTGGTGGACGGAACTGCCTCCTCTACAGCACCGGATGCGGCGGCGGTCTCATTGCTGGCTGCCGCCGCGGTGTCTGACGGCTGGCTCACTGTGCCCGTCTGCCCACCGGAACTGCCTGGCGTGGACTGCGCCTGCTGCCCATCTGTACTGCCTGTACTATGATTCTGCGGCTGACTGTCCACGCTGGCGGCCTCCGTATCCGTCCCGGCTTCCGTCGTCTCCATAGTCTCCGCCGCATAACTTTCCCCGGTCTCACCGCTGGCCTCTGTCGGGAACACATTTCCCGGGCGCTCCTCGATGACAAAATCCGGCTCCTGATTCAGCTTGTCCAGGTAATCACTCCAGTTCGCCGTCCCCGCAGGCACCACAGAAGTCAGCACAGACTCCATCTGCCGCATCTTGTGATAATTGTTGACGAGGACCACACCTCCTGCCAGCACCGCCACCGTGAGGACCCCGCAGGCCGTCCCCAGGATTCCGGACATATGCCGTCCGGCATCCGCCTGTTCTTTCCGAACCGTCATCCGCTGGCGGAAATCCTTAATGACCTTCTCGTGGGACCCGGACTCCACCCGGCGAACATCTTTCCGCGTCACCATGTAATCCTGCATCATCTGATTCCGCTCATAGTAGATACAGTGGCCCTTTAACCGGTAAAATCCGTCCTCCGACGTGACATAGACCGCCTCCTCGCCTTCCAGTCCATGATTCAGGTACATAAGCTTGTTCTTCCCATTGAAATACTGGTTGTGCTGCTTCCAGTAATTCAGCGGACTCAACTGGCTCGACGGCGCCCCGCAGATAAACCATCCCTGGACCGTCCGCTTCGGAAATGACTCCTCAATTCCCCGGTATGCCTTCTTCCAGGCATTCTCCGAGAATTCTATCTTCTCCCCGGACACCTCCACGTCCTCCATCTCGATGGCCCCATCGATAAAGATATACGGCATGCCGTCATAATTTTCCGTGCTGCCCAGCAGAAGTCCCACCCGCAGCGTCTGGTTTCCCGCCGGATACAGGCGCTTTAAATATGTATTTACATAATCCTCCACATACAGCCGGACCACCTGGTCCGTGTCACCGATCTGGCGGATATTTTTCGGAAGTTTCGGAAACGGATTGTATAATTCTCCCATGCTGACACCTCGTTCTATCTTCAGGCGGCCGGCATGTCCAGATACCGGCCGTCTCTATATTTACGCGAACCACGAAACCGTGCTTCGTCGAATTCTTTCCGAAGTATAGCATGATACATCCGCAAAACATGTCAAAACGGCGCAGCCTGGCTGGAAAAGTTTTCGACACGTCTCCCAATGATCCGCATTCCGAGACAGATGCTGCGGCTGATGCAGTCCGCCAGGTGCATGACCATGGACAGACGGATGCTCTGTAAAAACAGGGGATCCCCGCTCTCCGCCCCGCCGACGATCCCGGTGATGGAGATGTCACCCACGGCGGCAAGTTCCTTCCGAACGCCCAGTCCCGGGCGGAGCGGTCCTTTTTCCAGTGTCACGAGCCCCACATGATCCCAACGGCCAACGGCGGCATCCACGGCGATGATGATCGCGTCCGGATAATGTTCCTCGATATGTTCCAGCGTCCGGTCCAGGTTCACTGCATGGACCGGATGTTCCAGCGTCCCGATCACCACCGCTCCACCGATCTCCTCTGCCTCCAGACGCGAACCGATCAACGGCCCCAGGCTGTCCCCCGTTGACCGGTCCGTCCCGATGCACAAAAACACCACCTGGCGGCGGCCTGATGCCCGCATCTCGTTCATCAAAAGAAGCAGAAGTCTCGCCGCAAATTTCTCTGCCTCAAATCCCGCTTCCGTATCGTAATAAGTGATCTTCCGCCTCCCGAATCTCATGGTAAACACTCCGTTTCCTGGCTGGTTTCTATGAGATATTATAGGCAGAATACGCAGAGATTATACATGTTATTCCCGCTCCATTCTGCTCGTTACTTTTCACGATATTTTTATGTAATATGGAATTTCTCAAAAATCTCCCATTATAAAAAAGAATGTGCCTTGGCACATTCTCGCGCCTCGCGCGGTCGCTTGCGACAATCTGCATCTTCGCGCGAGTGCGCATCTTTGGCACGTTAGTGCCTTTTTATGTAACAGGGAATTCCTCGGAATTTCCTGTTACATAAAAAAGAGACCAGGTACCCTCAAATACCCAGTCTCTCATTAAATCTCTATTTTGCTTAGTAATCAAAGTGCATCATATCCGCTCTGCTGAATCCGGCTCCCCAGTTCCATCCATGTTTTCCAAATGCCTTCACAACATCACTGTCGCGTCCAATGGAATACGGATTCACGCCCGGCTCCCATTTATTCCCGATAAGAACTGTTGTACCGTCTACATCGATCTGCGGGTTTGCGTCAGGATTGATATCAATGGCAGTTCCTGAACTATGGTTGCTTCCAAGTCCGTTGCTTCTCCAGTTGTATCCGGCGACGCTCTCGATCGGGAACTTCTCCGGTCCATTATAGATCTCTGTAAAGATCTCCTTTACATCATTCGCGATGGAACTTAACACCTGTACATGCGCTGTTCCAGCAACCTTCTGGCCATTTCTCAATCTCCATACCGGAATCTCCACACTGACCATCTCAGCGGATGCGGTCGCATCACACGGGTTGGCTGCGATTCGGTCGACCTGTTCTCTCACTTTTGCGATTTCATCCGGATTGTAAGCATCCCAATTATAATATTTTGAAGAATAGTGATAAGCTGCCTTATCTATTTCGCTCAAGTAATCAGCTTTCAGATACCAGTCCGGATCATAATTATAGCCATAATTCCAATAACTGGAATGATTCGAATTGCTGTTACTGTTGGAACCACCGCTACTGTTTCCAGAAGTTCCAGAGCTGCTGTTCTTCGTCTCCCCACCGGCTTTCTGCTTTACCTCGCCGCCAACGACCCAGGCACCGATCCTGTTTACCTGATAGCCCTCCGGTGTTGTCGTATTTCTCAGGACATAGCCGTTTTCATCAAAATAGAAGCTCTCTGCCATTCCATCATTGTCCGTATCGATCCATGCCCATCTTCCCTTCGGATAGGAACCGTCATCAAACTGGTACCACATTCCGTTCGCGTCGGATTTCCATGTTCCCGCAAATGAGGCAAATGGCATTGCCATGCAGAATACCGCGGCAGCAACCGCAATCTTCATTCCAAGCTTTCTCATCTTTTGTTTTCCTCCCCTGTGATGCCGTTCTTCCTGTCTTTTTCGCACCACTTTAAAATATACTTTTTCTCCAACTATCCAGTACCTTTATAGTTACAAGCAAAAATCCATTCCGGATCGGCTGCGCCGATGGGATTTTTGCCTTCCAGCTTATGTTCTCTTGCGGTCAGCACAGCAAGTGCGCAGACCTACTGAACAGTTATCTTTTTCTTTTCCATTCGTTTTTTATACGAATCGGTATTTTCGTCGGACTTGCTGAGCGTTTTTTACTTTGCCGTCTCTTCCTGGCTCTTATAAACAGCAATCGCGTCACTTATATTGGACGCTGCTCCGCTTCTCACGATATCCGCCAGCGCCTGCAGCTTCTCAGAAGTCATATAGCCTTTTCCTATATATACCTCGTAGTTATCCGTAATAAACAGCGATTTCTCCTTCGCCGCTGTACGCGTACTGCGGAGTTTTTCCGACAAAGAAGCAAGATCATCCTCCATCCGGCCGATCTCTTCTTTATTGTTTGCCGTGATCTCGTCGGAGATGATCGTCCGCGTCACGGTATCGAAGGTCGTCAGCGCTTCTTTCTTTTTCCGGTTGATCTCAGCCACATCCTGATCGAGCTGGGCAATCTCGTCATCGAATTTCTGGAGATTGTAGATCGTCTCGTTCTTGTCCCGGCGGATCGTCTTCGCGATCACTTTCATCTCTTTTTTATTTGCACGGATCTTTGCACGGATGCCAAGTCCCTCTTTCAACACGTCCATGTAGCGCACCTTGGTCATATTTCCCACCGTCACATAGATTCCGCCGAAAATAAGGATCGCCGCCACATAAATTCCAACGAGATACATGGTCCGTCTCTCCGGGATCAGAAAATACGTGCCGCAGGGAATCGCAAGAAAACAGATCAGGATCGTCACAAGAAGTGCCAGAAAATCCTTAAATGTCCTCGTAAAGTAAAGTGCGTAGTAATAATTTCCCCGGCAGAAGCCCGGAACATGATTGGCCTTAAATAAGGTCTTCATCTGATCCGCCAGTTCTTTATTTTCCCGCACAAGTCCCCGGGTGTCCTCCTCGATCCGTTCCTTGACGCCCTGGTTTTTTGCTTTTTCACGCTTCGCTTTTACTTTTTTAAGCCGCTCCTGGGCCTTTCCGAGTTCCGCGTCATAGCTTTTTGTGATCTCTTCTTTCCGCTGCTTCACCGTCTGACTGATGGTTTCTGTAACAGAACGCTGTTTTCCCTTAAGGGAACTCTCTAACTTTTTCTCGTCCGCTTCGAGCTGCTCCACTTCTGTATTCAGAGCTTCCAGTTCCTGTACTGCCTGTCCTGCGCTGGCAAAAAAAGCAGCATAATCTGTAATTGGCTGTCCCATCTTTTGTCCTCCTGGCTCTGGTTCAAGTATGTCATCAAAATGTCCATATAGATATAGATTACTACAATTTTTCTGACGATACAAGGCATTTTGGGCAAAATGTTGTGCCTTTACTTTCTGGAAAAAATCCGTTATACTGTTTTTCAAATCATGATCGTGAAAGCAATCGAATGGAGGACGTTTTTATGTTCCGGATCTGGGGAAAAATATGGAAAGATAACCATCTTGTGCGAGATATGGTTTCCTGCAATAACGACTATTCCATGTCAAGAACCGCCATGGTATTTCAGGCACTGGATGAGATCTGCCATGAATTTGACTTAAGCCAGCCAATCTGGCTCGACTCGAATATCCGCGACTTTCAGCTGCATGATAAGACGCGGTTTACGAAGGACAGTTTTATTGAATCGATCGATTTTGATTATCTGGAATTTCAGGTGATCGAGGAGTAAGCTCCGGTTCATGCACCGTGCAGGCAAAAACCGGAACGAAAGCAGGATAACCTTCCGGGAAATATGGTAATCACCTGATGGATCTCCGCAGGCAGTGTCTTGCCGACGGAGAACAATCAAATTCAAGTCGAACGTCCGTGAGACTTGGCGCGTGATTCTGGTCAGCGCAAGCTGACATATTCTTTACAGAATCACTGCGCATCCTCGCGGAGCGTTTATCTCAGTTGGAGATTGGACTCCCACTGAGACTAATTTGTTATGACTCACCACCTGAAATGGTGGGAGTCTTCTCGACTGAGATAAAAATCAGCCCAACATCCTATCGTGTATTTCCTGTCTGGAGAACACCTGGATATCGGGCTGATTTTTATTTTCATCTCTATCTACGGCTGACTTTTTGCGAATGTTTTTTCTCTTTCTGCCATCTGCATACTTCGCCTCACAAGCCGCATAAAATATTCGTCCTTATAACTTATAATCTCTTGAGAAGCGCCTCTCTTGCCTCCTCATAGCCCGGTTTTCCAAGCAGGGCGAACATGTTCTTCTTGTAGCTCTCAACACCCGGCTGGTTAAACGGGTTGACACCAAGGATGTAGCCGCTGACGCCGCAGGCAAACTCGAAGAAGTAGAACAGCTGGCCAAGGCTGTAAGCATCCTGCGCCGGGATCTTCACCATAAGATTCGGCACGCTGCCGTCTGTGTGCGCGAGGATCGTTCCGTTCATGGCGCTCTTGTTTACAAAATCAACCGTCTTTCCTGCCAGATAGTTCATACCATCTGTGTCGACATCCTCTTTCTGAAGGACGATCTCCGCCGGAGATTCTTCCACGTTCAGAACGGTCTCGAACATGATACGTGCGCCGTCCTGGATAAACTGCCCCATGGAGTGAAGGTCTGTTGTGAGATCAACGGCTGCCGGGAAAATACCTCTCTGGTCTTTTCCTTCGCTCTCACCGAAGAGCTGTTTCCACCACTCAGATACATAATGAAGGCTCGGCTCGTAGTTTGCTACGATCTCCACCTGTTTTCCTTTTCTTAACAGGATGTTGCGGACCGCGGCATATAAAAGTGCCGGGTTCTTCTCATACTCTGTCTCAAGAGCGACCTTTCTTGCGTCCGCTGCACCTGTCATCAGGGCGTCGATATCTGCTCCGCTGACTGCGATCGGTAAAAGACCTACGGCTGTGAGCACGGAAAAACGTCCTCCAACGTCATCCGGAACAACGAAGCTCTCGTATCCCTCTTCGTTTGCCAGATTCTTTAAAGCTCCCTTTGCCTTGTCTGTGGTCGCATAAATTCTCTTGTTGGCCTCTTCCTTGCCATACTTGCCGATCAGCATTTCCTTGAATACGCGGAAAGCGATCGCCGGCTCTGTGGTTGTGCCGGACTTAGATATAATATTAATGGAGAAATCTTTTCCTTCCAGTACATCCTGAAGATCATGGATATATTTGCTGCTGATGCTGTTTCCTACGAAATAGATCTCAGGAGTTTTTCTCTTTCCCTGCGGCAGCACATTGTAGAAGCTGTGGGATAAAAACTCGATCGCAGCGCGGGCTCCGAGGTAAGATCCGCCGATACCGATCACGAGAAGCACATCGGAATCTCCCTGAATCTTTTCTGCCGCTTTCTTGATCCTTGCAAACTCTTCTTTATCATAATCAACCGGGAGGTCGATCCATCCAAGATAGTCATTGCCTGCACCGGATTTCGCTGTCAGGACATCTTTCGCGCCCATAACGGTGCTCTTCATGTTTTTCATTTCCTCTTCGCTGATAAATCCGGCTGTCTTGGAATAATCAAATACGATTTCTTTACCCATAACCCTGTCTCCTTTTCTTGTGTGAGATTCACAATCTCCGTTCGTTATTATACCACTTCGTGAAACCCTTGACAATGGACGGAAGCAATTTTATCGGCACTACATCTTCACTCATCATCCGCTTTCCTCCCCCAGGTTTTAAGCACTGCGCCGTGCTCCTGATTTTTCGATTTGTTTGCCGTTCTGTTTCACCGTCTGCCTTGTATTGTTAAAATATGGACTGCCCTGCTGATTTTATACCCCGCCACTCTGCAGTGTATTAAACAGCGTCTTCAGCATGTCCAGCTCCGCCGGCGGGATTGAATTCCGTATCAGATCCAGCCTGTCCGAATCTTTCAGCATCTCCTCCGGTTGCTCCCTGCTCGCGGCGATCTGCTTCAGGCTCTCGCTCAGATGATTGATACTCTGGGCAAGCTCCGTCTCACTTGTCGGTACTTTTCCGCCTGTTCCTGAATTTTCCTGTCCAATATCCCGGACATTTTGAACTGTGCCTCTATTATAATCGGCCTTTCCCGCCGTTTTTTTTGATGAACTGCCTGCGCTGTTCCCATTTACGGCCTGGTCGTCCTCATTTTCCTGGAACGCGGGTCCTTTTCCGTCCAGACGTGACGTTCTCCCGGTGTCCCTGGTCCTGGCGAGACTCCCTTTTTCCACCTGGTCCGTTTCCCCGTTCCCGTTAGCAGCCTGTGCGTCCTTCTTTTTTCCAAGGACAGAAAAGCGGCTGTTGAGCTTTTCTTTTCTCGCATTCTCCTGGTTTCTTCCATATCCAATGCCGCTGGTGCCTGAAAAATCTACGATATCGGAAGAGCCCACCGCCTTTTTCCGCTCCTGCCCGGCGTAGGCGCTGTTATCCACACTTTTATAAAAATGCGGAGAGTTTTCCACATAATCAACTAAATGATCCGCAAGCTGTTTCCGTTTTGTCCCGGCACCGATCCCGTTGTCCACAAATGCGAGGAACAATCCGCCAAAAACGCCCGCTGCCCCGTAGAGCACAATATAATAGTTGTCACACCGATACCAGTAAGCACCGAACGCCGCCGCTCCGCCTGCCATAAAGCAGAGGATCATCGCCTGCACCGACAAATTGTCCCACCCGTCAAGGCTCATGTGCATGAAACGGAATCCGTAGAGCTGTTTTTCTATGTACGCGTTCACATTTCGGATCCCGTGGTTAATAAGGAACACATTTTCCATGCGCTGTTTCAGAGCCTTTAAATTTTTATCCTTCGTGAGAGCCATGTTTCCGGTTTCTTTGATCAATCTTTTGTAGAGGCTGCCTGTTACGAGTGTGCTGAGTGTCCCGAGCGCACAGATCGCTGCCAGGACATAGAGCATTCTCCCTGTCTGTAAAAATTCCAGCATAATCAGTTCCCCTTTCTTCGTCCAGATCAATTCCAGATGATGCCACTAATTATACCGGCCTAGAATGTTTTTGAGAAGGTTGAGAACGGAAGAATCGTTCGTCAAATGGGGACAGGAATCGCGTTTTAAGGTGATAGTGGAGGTAAAATATTCTCGTAGAAAGTAGTTCTCGCAGCTTTCTTGCTCCAGAAAACTTTTTGAGTCTTCTCTTTTTAGATTCTCTTTACAAGTGCAAGCATCAGGTTCACGGAATGCTCAACAGCCTTTGCCTCAAACTCGCCGTAATCCATATGGGCGCTGTCATCTGCCTTGTCGGAGATTGCACGGACGATCAGGTACGGAATCTTATTTAAGTATGCGGCCTGAGCGACTGCTGCGCCTTCCATCTCTGTGCAGTACGCGTCGAAGGTGTCATGGATCCAGTTCTTTTTCTCCTTGCTGTCGATAAACTGGTCACCGCTGGCAACGCGTCCCTTGAAAGTGCTGATATCCGGGTTTGCCTCTCTGCATGCCTCTTCCGCGAGAGCTAAAAGTCGCTCATCCGCCGGGAATTCCTTCACGCCAAGCTGGGGAATCTCACCTGCCGGATATCCGAATCCGCCTGCGTCCACATCGTGCTGTACTGCAACAGTAGAGAGAACGAGGTCACCGATATTGATCTCATTTCTTAAGGAACCTGCGATTCCTGTATTTACGATTCCATCCACCTGATAAAGATCCACAAGGATCTGGCTGCAGATACCGGCGTTTACCTTACCGATACCGGAACGAACGATGACAACGTCCTTTCCCTCCAGTTTTCCCCTGCAGAAATTCATTCCTGCCACTGTCTTCATCTCTGTCTCTGTCATTTTCGCGCGAAGCTTCTCGACTTCCACTTCCATTGCTCCGATAATACCAAGCATTTGAATTCCTCCGTGTTGTATCATATGATTTTAGTCTGATCCCGAAAGCAGCAGTTCATCTGCTGCTCTTAAACATAGATTCTGTCTGAGTTTTAGACGCGTTCTTACCGTCTTTATCGTTCTCATTATACGGGATACAGAGCGGAAGGTCAAATAAAATCCTTAGCTCATCCGCCGATAAAATCCTCAACTCATCCGTCGATCTCCAGAATGACCAAGTCACTAAGTTCGCTCGCTCTTCTACTCACCTCGAACTAAGCTGGCCCGTTTTTAATAATTCCGATATTTGCTTCGTCTGTAACCTGTAAACTTATTTTTTCCGTCTGGAAATCTTGCTTTATCGCCTATCCTCAGCTCTTTCCGCGCTTCTCTTGACAATGATTCTCTGCTGTGAGTATAATAAGGATACTTTCAAACTGGCCGCAAGGTCATATTTTTTACAAACGGAGGTTTTTATATGGTATACAAGACACAGGGCACCTGCTCCAGAGAAATCCATTTTGATGTAGAGAACAACAAACTCAAAAATGTAAGCTTCGTTGGCGGCTGCAATGGAAACTTAAAAGGTATCGGCCTTCTCGTTGAAGGCATGGATATCGACGATGTCATCAAGAGAGTCGAAGGCGTAAGCTGCAACGGCCGCCCAACCTCATGTCCAGACCAGCTTGCAAGAGCTTTAAAGCAGTACAAAGAGCAGCAGGCTTAAACATCAAAAGTGAGTCATTTCCAGACGTAAAAATAGCCCCGCAAGAGGTTTGTTGTGCGCGGGGCTATTTCTTTTATTCAGTTCATAAATTGTCGAATCATTATTCTCACCGGCCTCGACCGGTTTTATCTACGGTGTCTTCCCATCAACCATCTCCCTTTATCAGTTTGTGTCTATATTATCCGGCCGGAATAATATACTAAAGTATTAAAGGTTAAACTGCATGGTCGGTGAGAAGAACACCGTCTGTCTGTGTGGATTTGCCTTCTGCATCATCGCCCCACTGAACTAAATGTATTGCACGAGCACGGTAATAACGATTAACTTCACATCCTGACACTGTAAATCCTACATGATATGATGTTAGGTTCTCATCTTCTTTAATAGTTTTTTCAAATTCCCAATGTCCAACCTGTACCCACTTTTCTTTTGATTCATCCCACATATCCAAAAATACAGATTGATAAATATCATCCACTACACTATGTGCAAATGTATCTACAGAAATATGTAATGTTCCATCTTGTTTATTAACCAGTTCCAACATTCCTGCTGAAAATACTCTTCCTCTTGCACTGTTAGGTGTAATATCACCATCACTTACACATGTATCAGCTAATAGCCTACTTTGTGTGTATGTATTTAGCAGACTATTCCTCACGTCTTTTAGCCCTGCAAACGCAGTTCCACACGTCATCAATGTAAATATTAGTGCCATCCCGATAATCCTTTTCATTACTTTCATTCACTAATCTCCTTTACTTATTTTTATAAATATAAACGTATGTAAAAGAGATTTGTGACCGATTTTTAAAAAAAATTTAGATATTCTAATATTTTTTCAAATTCCTCTTTTTCTATATATCCAAATAAGTAATAATAGCTATTGTTTATTGTAATAAAGCATTCACATTCCTGATTGTTATCCTCTAAGTCATTAATATAATATTCTATATCTTTATTAATCCATTTGTTAAATATAATTCCTTCCTCATTTCTATCTGACTTTATTTCTGCAGAAACACTCATTTCCTTCTTTCGTTGAATAAGGTAAACACTTTTTCCGCAATAAGAAAATTCTATCTGCCCTCCGTCTTCATAAATATCATAATTTATAAACTGTAATTCTTTCGGAATATACCCCAATTTTAATACGGGAAGTCCTAATTCACTCTCCAATGCTTCATATGCCTGTTCCAATTTTGAATTACTTGGCATATTTTTATCATTATCTAGAGAAATTGTAGCCTCATTTCTTCTAACCTTTAAAAAATAACTCTTCTTCCCAATCGCCGTCCCCCCAAGCATCCCTGCAATCACTGCCACCAACGCCGCAGTAGCAAGGACCTTCTTCTTTCCGAATCGTATCACTTTCTTCTCATTCTTCTTTTTCTCTTCCGCTTCAGAGATTACTGTTACCGTCTTCTTTGGAAGCTCTTCTGCAATTTGAATGTTGGCTGATTCGTTCTGTGGAACCAGAGTCGGTGTCTGGGAGGCGGTTTCCTTTTCAAGTTCGGCTTTTCGTGCCAGGAAACGTTTCATGAGTCGATCTTCGGCGCCAGTGAAGTTTACATCTTTGAAAGTCTCGTTTGCCTGATCCAGCTGTTTTAACAGCTGATCATCCGAATAGCCAAACGCTTCCCGAAGACATTCGCTTATTTTCTGCTCCTCACGATTCTCCGTGTCTGCCATGATTCAGCACCTCGCTTCTTCCTTTGTATCTATTAGGGGTTGACATTTCTCTTTCAGCCGTTACTATTAAATAGTCAGCAGCTGTGAAATTCTTGCTCCATGGAGGCAATTTTTATGAAAACCATTCTTCTCACCGGCGGTGGTACAGCCGGTCACGTTACTCCGAACCTTGCCCTGATTCCGTCTCTCAAGGCAGCCGGATATGATATTCGATACATTGGTTCCTACAATGGTATGGAACGCAAACTGATTGAAAACGCAGGTATTCCTTACAACGGAATCTCTTCCGGAAAACTGCGCCGATATTTCGATTTAAAGAACTTTACCGACCCGTTCCGTGTATTAAAAGGTTACGCAGAGGCCTTAAAGTTGATGAAAAAATACAAACCGGATGTTCTCTTCTCTAAGGGCGGATTTGTTGCGGTTCCTGTTGTCCTCGCTGCAAAGCATTACCACATTCCGACGATCATCCACGAGTCCGATATGACTCCAGGTCTGGCAAATAAACTCTGCATTCCGTCTGCAAAATGGGTATGTTGCAACTTCCCAGAGACCTTAAAGTATCTTCCGGAAGGAAAAGCAGTCCTCACAGGATCCCCGATCCGTGCAGAACTCCTTCAAGGTGACCGTCTTGCCGGTCTGCAGTACACAAACCTCTCTGCGGCAAAACCGATTATTCTTGTAATCGGTGGAAGTCTGGGCTCCGTAAAAGTAAACGGCGCGGTCCGCAGTATTCTTCCAAAGCTCTTAGAACAATTCCAGGTGATCCATATCTGTGGAAAAGGGAACCTGGATGAGTCCCTGATTGGAACTCCCGGTTACGTTCAGTATGAATATGTTGACAGTCCGCTGAAGCACTTATTTGCGGCAGCTGATCTGATTGTCTCCAGGGCAGGTGCAAATTCCATCTGTGAAATTCTTGCACTCAGGAAGCCGAATGTCCTGATTCCGCTCTCCGCAGCGGCCAGCCGTGGAGATCAGATCCTGAATGCCAATTCTTTTGCAAAACAGGGGTATTCCACGGTTCTGGAAGAGGAGAAAGTGACTGACGCCACTCTTTTTGACGCGATTCACGATACCTACGAGAACCGCCGGACATTCATTGATAGTATGGAAAAGAGCCATTTAAATAATGCAATTGATACGATCATGAAATTGATCAACGATTGTGCTGATCACAAATGACCGCGGTCCATACGACTTTTCAGGTTTTCTCTTAAGTATTTTCTTGCTCTTGAAATTCGCGAACGACACATGTCGTTCGTGATTTCAAGACGCTCACAAATTTCTTCAGTCGTAAATCCCTGGATGAAATACATCACCGTGACATCCTTCCACGATTCCCTTAAACCATCCAGGACCTCGAAGATCTGACCGCAGCTTTCTCTGCTAATTACGGATTGCAGCGGATCGTATGTGGAAAGATCTGCGACATACTCCAGTTCACTCACATCTTCGTCCTCATTCGGCTTGATGCTTCGCTTCTCTTTTCTAAAATAGTCGATACATTTATTCTCGACAATACGCGCCAGCATCACTTTTATAGCTTTTTCACTCTCTAGCTTCCCGCCATAATCCGCCCGGTAGAACGACCAGAATGCTTCCATGACAATGTCTTCCACATCATCATATGGCACTCCGATCGCATAAGCCAGCTTCATATACATTTGAGCATATTTCGTAATCAGTACTTGCAGCAGTTCATCTTTGTCCTGCGGCATAAATTCTCCTTTAAAAATCTCTCTGATTACAGTGCATCTTTAATCTTTTCTGCTGTCTCAGCAAGAACCTCCGGATCTTCTTTTCCCGGTTCCCATCCAGCGATCACCGGACCGCCCTCATAGCGCGGGATCACATGTACATGGAAATGGAATACCGTCTGTCCTGCTGCTTCACCGTTATTCTGTACCAGGTTGAAGCCTGCGCAGCCCAGGGATTTCTTCATTGCGGTTCCGAGTTTCGCTCCTAACGGAAGTACTTTTGCAGCAATCTTCGGATCCAGCTCGGTAACGTCCTTAAAGTGTTCTTTCGGAAGGATCAGGGCGTGACCTTTCGCAGCCGGACCAAGGTCCAGAATTACACGGAAATCTTCATCCTCATATACAGTTGAGGAAGGAATCTCACCATTCGCGATCTTACAGAAAATACAGTTACAGTCTTTCATCTTTTGATACCTCCGTCCGCCCACCGGTCTCTGGCAGGCCTATGATATAAAATTATAGCAAGCACAAAGCCTATTACAAGGCCAGACAGGTGTGCGATATTGTCCACACCGGTGCTTGTATATCCTAAATACAGGGAGAAAAAGATCATGATCACAAGTTGTCTTGTATTCAGATCTTCCAACTGCCCTCTGTTGGCCGTAACCACATAAAGCAGGCCGCCGACCACTCCAAAAATTGCGCCGGATGCCCCGGCTGATACTGTCATTGTATCAGCTGTGTGCGCCATCATAGACACCCAGTTCGAGCCAATTCCGCAGAGCAGGTAAAATATCAAGTACTTCACATGTCCCAGTGCCCGTTCCAGGTTGTCCCCAATCACAAACAGGACCAGCATATTGTTCATAATATGCCGGATTCCAAAATGCATAAACATCGCTGTCAAAAGCCGGTAATACTCACCGTCCTCCAGGACTGCAGGTGCAAACATCGCGCCCTTTGTATACATGAAATACGCGTCCTCCGAGGAATCGGTGATCTCCAGATACAGGAAAAACAGCACATTCAGAGCAATCAGAAGTCCATTTACATAAGCCTTCTTTCCATATCGGCTTCCCATGGGTCTCATCCTTTCTACTCTGTTATTTCATGACCCCAAGTCCTTTTGCGATGATCGTGATAAAGTCCTGGACATTCGTCACGATAGTCGTTGCAGAGAGGCTTCCGCGGTCCATCAGCTTGTTTACCACAAACTCGTCCGCATCAACAGTATAGAGATATACCGGGCGGATCGTTCCGTCCTTCATAACGCGGAATGACGGAGTCATATTGCCCGTGGCAATCGTGTGAAGCATTGTAGCTAAGCAGATCACACAGGTGGCATCCCGCACCATATCGCGCATGGCGCTCTGTCCTTTATACGCGTCTCCGATGACTTCCGGCATTGGACCGTCATCGCGGATCGAACCGGTCAGAACAAACGGAACATGATTCTTCACGCATCCATAGATAATACCATTGTCAATGTGATTATCCTCGATAAATTTCGGAATGGAACCGCTTCTGCGGACCTTATTTAACACATCCAGGTGGTTGTAATGGCCATTCGGCTGGGATACCTGCGTGTAGATATCCTGTCCTAGTGCCGTATGCAACAGCGCGCCCTCCAGGTCGTGGGTCGCGAGCGCGTTTCCTGCCATCAGACCGTGGGCATATCCGTTATCGATCAGGGACTGCATTGCGTTTCTCGCGTCATAGTCGAAGGAAAACGCCGGTCCCATGACCCAGACAATCTTCCCATGTTCTTTTTCATAGCGAAGAAGGTCCATCAGGCGGTCATAGTCTCTCGCATAGGAGGTCTCCCTGCTTCGTCCCTGGCGGAACACAAATTTATCCGCAAGCGCGTCCGCTTCTGTCTGGAATCCTGTACTGTGGACATAAATTCCCTCCTCGCAGGCTTCGCTCCGTCCAAGAATAACCTTGTCACCTTTTTTGAGATTCCTGTTTTCGACTACCTCCAAATGTCCATCCGGGCAGATCACAACGCTGGAATCCATGCGGCTCTCTTCCGCTAACACCCACTTGCCCTGGATCTTAAAATATTCCGGGAACATAGATGTACTGTGAAAGTATTCTGGGGCAACCCCATCGATCTCCACGATTTCCCATTTCGCGTCAGGGGCCTTGATAAACTGTTCCTTTGAAAAATCGGGCTGATGATATTCTGGCATCTGAAAAGCCATAATACCCCTCCTTTCATCATTGATGGATATATCATAGACCAAATGTCCGAAAAACACCACCCCTGTTTTGTATTTTTACTTTCTCTTTAACGGAACTTTTACCCAGGAGATCCTACAAAAAACGGTATCTCTGATCCGCAAAAGAGAGCATTTCCCCTGGTTCTATATGAATACTCTCATTTGTCTCCAGGAACCGCCCATTTACACTGGTTCCATTCGTTGAATTGAGATCCGTGATCATATATCCGTCCTTATCTTCTTCAATTTTCGCGTGGATCCGGCTGATCTGAGGCAGATTCAGGCAGAAATCCGATATTTCCCGGTTCTTTCCAATAATAAAC
Organism: Clostridium sp. AF28-12; assembly: GCF_003435225.1. NCBI lineage: Bacteria > Bacillati > Bacillota > Clostridia > Eubacteriales > Clostridiaceae > Clostridium > Clostridium sp. AF28-12. The sequence goes on from NZ_QWGJ01000021.1 coordinate 44,290, forward strand.
GGGAAATATCGGACCAGGACGTCCTCGCCCCCATTTTCCGGGACGAGACGTCTTGTCGCCGGGTATATCTGTCTTCCCGTAAGAAGCACTGTCTGCATTTCATCAGATTCTCTTTGTCTTACATCAGTTCTTAAGTCATTAGGATCAGTATAAATGCCATTCTCATTATTTTCTGCATCTCCCCACACTTCCGCCATATCTCTCCGGTATTCAATTTTGTCCGGCATTCCTCCGCGCTCCCTGTCCTCTTCTTCCCGGAACTCAACTTCCCAGTCCTCTTCTGTTTCCCCGGTCTCTTCTTCATCTTTTTTCACACGAAAGAATATCACGCCGGCCATCAGCACACCTTCCGCCGCAAGGATTCCCCATTTCCATTCCAGAATCCGATCGATTCCGACGATAAAGTAAACTGCCACCGGAACAGCTGCCATCAAAACCGCAAACAGCACTGAAAACAAGTTTTTCCCGTGCTTCAGCCCTTTTTCCTCTGCTAGTTCTTCTGTCTCGCCTGAAAGATCCGTTTTCTTGATCTCAGAATATCTGTACTTTCCTTCTGATCCATTTTGCTTTTCTCCCTGATGTCGCGGCAGCTCTCCTGCTGCCCCTGTCCCATATTCCCTGACCATTTTTCTCTCTGCTTCATATAACTTTTCCTTTCCAGTGTTTTCCCCGAAAATATCTTCTTTCCCGTCTCTTTCTCCCGCCCGCAGACATTTTTCCAGATCCCGGATCCCCAGATTTTCCTTTTCTCCTGCCCGAAACAGAGCGAATGCCAGAACTACCGCGTCTCCGTCTGTGTGATCCACATGGTCCAGAATATACCGTGCCAGTTTCCGGAAACTCTCCTCAAACTGACTGCCACTCCCTGGAAGAAGGCAGAAATTCGCTTTCAGGTCATCCGGATCCACATAGATCATATCCGGTTCCAGACAAAGCTGGTCTCCGTCCATCAGGAACCTTTCCAATGCCGTCATGGTGACGACCAGATCACTGGTGATCTGCCGGATCTCCTTTGCCTTAAATGACCGGTATTCCATCATTCTGGCTAGCGACTGTCTCGACGTGATATTAAAATACAGGAATGTCTCCCCATCGATCCTTTTTTCCTGAAACGGCAGAAGTCCGTTGATCCTGTTTTCCGACAGCATCCGCAGCGCATAGGATCCCCCGATCTCTTTTTCCGGGTGCAGTACCATGTAATTTCGGTTCATTTCTCGTTTAAATTCTGTTTTCATCAGTCATCGATCCTGTCTTTTATTTTCTTCAAGGCGTCCTGCTGCCGCAGAAAAGTCTCCGGGTGGATATCCGCCCGCTCTATATGAAGACTCCAGTCCCCCGCCGCCGCGTCACCTTCTGCCGTCAGCGCTCCCAGATTCAGATGGAGCTCATATGCTCCCAGATAAAGCCTTGGGTTCCCCATCTGGCTTCCCTCCTGCTCAAAAGAATCTATCGTTTTTTTCTCATTGACGTTATTTCTGGCCCGCTCCAGTGTTTCCTCCAGGATCATACTGCCAGTCACCGTATCATGGACCGTATAGGCATATCGGATAAATGCCGCCAGGGATAGTAAGACCACCGAAAGAATTATGGATGCCTCTACCGTTATGCTGGCGCTGTAATATTTCTTTATGCAAGTCGTCTCTCTCATATCATCCTCATAAGCACCATCCACAGTGACGCAGGTAAAAGAAACGGCAAAAACGGCAGCCGCAGTTTTCGGATATTTTCCCTTCCAGTTCCGATCTGTGCGCCGACCATTATCGCAAGCCCAAATATTCCGCAGAAAATCTGCCCGGAGATCAATAACATCACACACTCCTGCCACCCAAGGAAAAATCCGGATACAATAAAAAACCACCCGTCGCCCTCACCCAGGAGCCCCCTTGTCAACATTCCAATCAGCAAAAGCATAATTCCAGGAATCATCGCCAGAACGATCTCCCCCGGAAGCCGTTCCTTCCATATGCAGGTTATGATCCCTACTGCCGCTCCGCCCGCCAGTACCTCCAGGCTGATGCTTCTCGTTCTGAGATCCTGCCAGGCTGCGGTTCCTAAAAAAACAAAAAACAGATTCATTCTGTCTCCCCCTTTTTCCTCACACAGTATGAGCACAATCCAAGATGTTCCGCCTCATCCTTCGGTACTTCCCGCACATAGGATATCATAGACCTGCAATTTTTATTGCAGTGATAGTGCTCGCCTGCCGTCGTGATATAGACGGTCTCCGATCCATCTCCCTTTTTCCCGCAGACGGCACAGGGCGTTCGCTTTTCTCCGGGAACCTTGCCGTTTTCTGCCTCAGATCTTGTGACAGTCATGTACTCATTCGAAATATAATGGCAGTCCCGGAACAGGTGATATCTCCCTATTCCGGCCCCTACATAGACCATCTCCGTCTGCTCATCCCCATCACCATCTTGAGAAGTCCCGTCTCCCTTTAATTTCCCGGGAATTCCGATCCAGGACCTCCGTTTCACAGCCACAGTCTCCGTCTGTTTTCCCAGAACTGTCTCAAAAAATGGAATCTCCTCCTGATACTCCGCCGCAAACTCGATCTCACCGTTCTCTCCGTATACATCTGCCTTTTTCACCGTCACATGATCCGCGTACTGCCCGACTTTTCCCCGGATCCAAAGAGCTGCCGCAGCGTCCGTACAGAATGCCGGCAACTCACTGTCTCCGGTTTCCACCGACTCCGCCAAAATCCCATATTGACTGATCTCCTCGCCGATCCGCTCCATGGCAGTCTGAACCTTTCTCTGCCTGTCAAGCCAGGTGACTGGTTTGAGAAGTGCCAGGAAGAAAAACAGGGCGAGCGGAAGAACAAGCGCAGCTTCCACTGTCATGGAGGCCGGGAGTGAGGAGGTGCATGGATGCGCTCTCCTTGCCAGCAGGGGATAATGTACTTGGAGAGACATATCTTGACTATAAGAATGGTATTGCTTATTCATTTTATTAGAACTGGCAAAGAAGAGCACACCCATACACCTCCTTTATCTAAATTAACCTGTTGTGCTAGATAAAATAATATAAAGAA
>NZ_QWGJ01000022.1:0-39056 GCF_003435225.1 Clostridium sp. AF28-12
TTTATTCTATCATACCGTTTCCGGTTTGTCAAGAACTTTTTTAACTTTTTGAAGGAGTTTTCCTTCATAAGTTAAAGCGCAGAAGGAGGGATTTGAACCCTCGCGCCGCTACTAACGACCTACTCCCTTTCCAGGGGAGCCCCTTCAACCACTTGGGTACTTCTGCATTGGTTGACTCACATCTTGTTTTTTTACAAGATCGTTATTCAGTTCTGCACCAGGAACTCATCTCTCTGGCTCCGCAGTACAGTTAGCGGAGAGAGTGGGATTCGAACCCACGCGCCCTTGCGGACAAACGGTTTTCAAGACCGCCTCGTTATGACCACTTCGATATCTCTCCAAAGCGCTCTCTCAAACGTGCTCATTAATAATACCCCATAATACCATTTTTGTCAAGCATTTTTCCAAGTTTTTTTCGTTTTTTTATTCTTTTCTAATTGTATACAAAATATGCTATTCCCATGCATTGCGATCATCAACATCTGGTATTCTCATGTCATATATCCAATAAACTCATTTCTCCTTTTGAAAAGAATTTTTTCAGAATTTTTCTAAAAGTCTAAAATTCGTAACTGTTCAGTAGGTCTGCGCACTTGCTGCGCTGACCGTAAGAAAACATAGGCTGGAGGGCAAAAATCCCATCAGCGAAGCTGATCTGGAATGGATTTTTGCGTGTAACTATGAAGGTACTGAATAGGTACTAAAATTCTTTTTATCTGTTAAGCCAGAAAGGCGTGATCTCCTTTTCCCGGAAGACCACGCCTCTCTCTGACTGCCACTGGCAGATCCATATCTTCTATTATAGAAAGAATCTATTGTACCCTATGAGCACAAAGAGCCTCCGCGATGATCATATCCTCCGGAGTTGTCACTTTGATGTTTGAATAACTTCCCTCGATAAACTTCACCTTTGTGTCCGTCATCAGTTCCACTACCATTGCATCATCCGTAATACGGCTGCGGTCTGTTCCGGGTGCAAATACCTTCTCATAGGCGCGGTAGATCAGACCGAAGCGGAATGCCTGAGGTGTCTGGATCTGCCATAAGGTACTGCGGTCCAGCGTGCTTGCAGAAAATCCCTCCGCATCCGCTGCCTTGATCGTATCCTTAACCGGCATCGATGCCACACAGGCAGAAAACTCCCGGACACCATCCACAGCTCTCGCGATGATCTCTCCGTTTACAAGCGGTCTTGCACCATCATGGATCAGAACGATACCGTCCTCTGCGAATCCTACGGTCTTTAAAGCGCAAAGTCCATTCCGGACAGAATCATACCGTTCTTTTCCTCCCGCAACGACCTGTCTCACTCTGGTAAATCCATACTGCTCCACGATATTCCTGTTACAGAATTCCACTTCGTCTGCTCCGGCCACCAGAATAATCTCATCCATCCCTGCCTTCTCAAAGGCCCGCAGGGCATGAACAACCACCGGTTCCCCCTTTAAGAGAAGATACTGCTTTGCCACCTTGCTGTGCATCCGCTTTCCATGTCCTGCTGCCAGCACGATGGCTGCTGTTTTCACCTGTTCCATTACCGCTCTCCCAGTTTTAGGTTCGGCACCGCATTGAGGTCCCAGCCTGTGCGGACTCCGTTGATATACTCATAGTATCCCGCAGCACCGATCATTGCTGCGTTGTCGGTACAGAAGATCGGTGACGGATAGTAGAATTCGATTCCGGCTTTCTCACATGCCGCCTTCATGCCTGCGCGCAGGGCAGAGTTTGACGCAACGCCGCCCGCAATGGCGAGCTTCTTGTATCCAAACTCCTTTGTTGCCGCAACGGCACGGCTCACGAGAACATCCACCACCGCGTTCTGGAAGGAAGCGCAGAGATCCGGCACACAGATCGTCTCTCCCTTCATCTCCGCCTGGTTGATATAGTTTAATACAGCGGATTTCATGCCGCTGAAGCTAAAGTCATACTGGGATCCGCCGACTTTTGCCCGCGGAAATTCCATGGCATGAGGATTTCCCTCTTTTGCCGCCTTGTCGACCTTCGGGCCGCCCGGGTAGCCAAGACCTACGGCGCGGGCAACTTTATCGAATGCCTCTCCCGCCGCGTCATCCATTGTGCGTCCGATGATCTCGAACTCACCGTAGTCCTTCACGATCACAAGATGCGTATGTCCGCCGGACACGATCTCGCAGACAAACGGCGGTTCCAGATCCGGGTGCTCGATAAAGTTTGCGGATACATGTCCCTCGATATGATGAACCGGCACCAGCGGCTTCTTTGCGGCGTAAGCGATAGCCTTTGCCGCCGCAACGCCCACGAGAAGCGCGCCCACAAGACCAGGTCCGTAGGTCACAGCGATGGCTGTGATCTCATCTAATGTCATGTGTGCTTCGTCTAAGGCAGCCTGAACCACCTGATTTACCTTCTCAATATGTTTCCTTGACGCGATCTCCGGCACAACCCCGCCGTAAAGTGTGTGGAGCGCGATCTGGGATGAGATCACGTTAGAAAGCACCTCACGGCCGTTTTTTACAACAGCGGCCGCTGTCTCATCACAGGAACTCTCGATTGCAAGTATATATACATCTTCTTCAACACTGTGTATCTTCATTTCTTAATCCTCATCAAATCCAAGTTCAGCAGACCAGCCGTCACGGGCAGTCTTAATTTTCGGGAAGATTTCCCGGATCTCGTTTAAATATTCCTCCGGATGCATTAAGGACGGGCTGTAATGGGTCAGCCACATCTCCCGCGGATTCGCCTCTTTACCGAGCTTTGCCGCCTCCTGGAACATCATATGCTTATTCTCCCGCGCGTTGGCAATTTTTTCCTTCTCACCGTACATGCCCTCGCAGATAAAGAGGTCATTGTCCGCGGCATATTCGGCGATTGCCGGAACCGGGCGCGTGTCAGTCGTGTAGGTAACGGAAATTCCGCGGCGCTTTTCTCCCAGCACCATGTCCGGGGTCAGGATCTTACCCTCGTGCTCGATGGTCTCGCCTTTCTGCAGTCTGCTCCAGAATTTCTGCGGAATCTCCTGGGCTCTCGCCCGTTCCACATCAAATTTGCCGTTTCTCGGGATCGTAATGCGATATCCATAGCAGGTCACGCGGTGGTTTACGCGGAATGCGTCCACCACATAGGGACCCGCCTGAAATTTTTCTCTCGGCTCCGTGAGTTCTTTAAACACAAGCGGGAACGGAAGTTCCGGCGCAATGGTGCGCAGAGCACCAACGACACGTTCCAGACCTTTCGGTCCCACCAGAAGTACCGGCTCCGTGCGCTCCGCGTTTCCCATGGTCAGGAGAAACCCCGGAAGTCCGCTGATATGGTCGGCATGGTAGTGGGTGAAGCAGATCACGTCCACCGGCTTCGGGCTCCATCCCTTTTCTTTCAATGCGATCTGGGTTCCCTCGCCGCAGTCGATCAGCAGATTGCTACCATCGCAGCGCGCCATCATGGACGTTAGCCAGCGGTACGGCAGCGGCTGCATGCCGCCGGTTCCCAGTAAACAGATATCTAACATGTATTTTCCTCTGCATTCTATGATAATAAAAGTTTATATTTATCCAGTCTGCACGTATCATACCATAAAGCGGAGGTCATATGCAAGAGATGGAAGTTGATTCCTGGGCAGGAACCGCAAGAAGTATTACTGTTCACGCCGCGCAAACAGTAACTGATTTTGCCGATGCTTCGCATTCCGAATCGGCAAAATCCATTACCATCACTGTATTGTACGGAATTTTCAGTTCAGAAAATTCCTACCCGTGTACAGTGACCAAGAAGTACAGAACTGCCGACGTCAGCTTCTTCTGAATACCCGGCAATAGAAAACGAGTACAGACAACCGCCCGTACCCGCTTCTAACATTCAAATATGCTCTTGCAGCGCAATCTGGTCTGAACCTGTTTCAGCATAACGGCATTTCTGCCGCATACCGCCTGCGTTTTCAAAGCAGCTCGATCTCATCCTCCACGTCCACCGGAACCCGGAACTCCGCTGTCACTTCGTTGTAGCAATCCTCGCACAGGTCAAAATGGTGGATCTCCCCGTCTTTTTCCGAAAAGAAGTCCCATCTGTGATCTGATGTAAACACACCTTCCCGCACGATCCCATGTTTCACCGCCAGTTTTTTCCCACAGCGGTTGCAGATCACACAATCCAGCCTGCCATCTTTTCCGTATTTTCTCATCGTTTCTTTTCCTCCGCCTTCTTTATCTCCGGCTCTTCCGGAGTCCCCTACAGTATAGCGGATATTTTCATGATTTTAAGTGGGAATCGATGGAACGGAACGTCTCCACATGATGAGGGCATCCTCCACCGGATTCTGATAGTAATTTTTCCGCACAGCCTCCGCCTGAAAACCATAGGATTTATAAAGGTTTATGGCAGGTGTGTTTCCGGCGCGCACCTCCAGAGTCAGGTCCGGCGCTTCCTTTTCCTTTGCAGAGATTTCCAGACGGTCCATGAGTTTCTTTGACTCCCCACAGCCCCTGTGTTCCGGGAGCACTGCGATCCTCATGAGCTCGCCTTCGCCGGCGAGGAAGCGGAAATTCGCGTATCCGATCCTGGTGCCGTCTGTATCTGTCAGCACCCAGGCCTCGTCCCACTCACTCTCAAGCAGGTCAGAGAGGAGCTTTTCAGACCAGGCATCCGAAAAGCAGGTCTGTTCGATCTGCTTCACAGCGGAAATATCATCCACAGTCATCGCGCGAAGCACAGCTCCTGCCTGTTCCGCGGATTTTTCACCGCTGTTTTCGTTATTTATGTATTTATTGTGATTGTTGGAATTTTCATGAATAATGTCTTTTTCCACTATATTCTCCTTTTCAACCGCATTCCACAGGCTTGCACACCATGCACGACGGATCTGCCGGATTTTTGCCGGAATTTTCGTTCATGTGAACAGACTGCCGGGAAATAAATTCCCGGCAGAGTCTTATCACAATATTCGATTCCATATATGACTTTACAGCCAAGTCCTATCTCTTTTTCTCCGGCGTAAAGTCCTCCTCGATGACCTTCCATGCAGCCTCAACGCTGAAGTACTCGCGGATGTATTTCTGGGTCTCCTCGCACATTCTGCGGCATTCTGCCGGATCCTGATACATCTTGACTACCTCGTCAGCGAATGCCTCCGGTCCGTCGGCAACCTTCATGACGCGATCCGCCTCCGGGATTCCCTCGGAACCGATGGATGTGGTGACGATGGCAGCTCCATTGTAGACTGCCTCGACGACCTTGCCCTTAACTCCGGCGCCGTAGCGCAGCGGAACCACAACGATGCGGGATGTGGAATAAAGAGACGCAAGCTCTTCCTCCGTGACAAAGCCTTTGACAATGATGCCGCTTCCCGGCTGTTCAAGCGCTTTGATCTCGTCTGTCACCTTAGAGCCAACCACATAGAAGTTTACGTCGATCCTCTGTCTGATCAGCGGGAAGATCTCCTTTGCGAACCAGAGAACCGCGTCCGCGTTCGGCGGATGCGCGAAGCCGCCGACAAACAGCAGTCCCTCCCTCTTTGCGAAGTCCTTGTCGATATTCTCCAGGAATTTCTCATAGACATAGGCTGTGATCGCCTTGATCTTGTACTCCGGATGGATCGCGTGGATCGCCTCCTCCTCCACGTAGGACGGATAGTAGGAGACCGCCGCCTTCTCCATCAGGGAGAATTCGATGGATTTCCAGTAATCGGACTCCCGTTTCTTCTTGATATCGCCGGTAAGCTCGTACTCCCGGTACTCTCTTAAGAAATGCAGATCATGTCCGTAGTAGATCACCTTGATATTGGTGTTCTTCTTAATAAAATCAACATACTTGATGGCGATATGCGGACGGTTCAGGTACGCAAAATCGATCTCATCTTTATTCTTTGTCAGCCAGTCCCAGATACCTGCCTGGTACTCCGGCCCATATAAGATCTCCACGCCCATCTGCTGAAGTGTTGTGGAGTACGGCTCCTCGTGAAGGAAGTTGTCTCCGAGGAATTTCACGGAATATCCCATCTTCACGAACATTTTGAGGTACTGGTAAGTAGTCTTGGAACCCGCGTCCTTATCGAAGGTCGGAACATAATGGTCCACGACAAGGATCACCGGCTTCTTCTGGCTTCTCTCACGGGCACGGAACGGGTTCGGATTGCCTGTATTTACAGACTGCTTTTTGAACTCCTCCGCCCACTTTTCCTTTAGCTTCTTACTGTTTTCCACCTGGTAGCGCTTTAGACCAGTTCCATTTACGTCGGTACCGTTGGAGACGCCCTCGAAGTGGATGACTTTTGACAATGGCTGGTAGACTACGCGGTATCCGGCTTTTCTCACCTCGAAGGCAAGGTCGGAATCCTCGCAGTACGCCGGTGCAAACAGCTCGTCGAAACCACCGATCTGTTTCCAGAGGTCATTGGATAACAGGATCGCCGCACCGGAGATATAGTCCACATCCTTCACGTAGTTGTATTCCGGCTTCTCCGGATCGTCAAGACGTCCATAATTCCAGCCGGAGCCGTCGCTCCAGATGATTCCCCCCGCTTCCTGGAGACGTCCGTCAGGGTAGACCAGCTTGGAGCCAACCATACCGATCGTCGGATCAGACTCGATGAGGTTCACGAGTGATGAGAGCCAGCCCGGAGTTACCTGTGTGTCATTATTTAAGAACATCACATATTTTCCGCGGGCCGCCTTCGCTGCCTGGTTACAGTTTCTCAGGAAACCCTGGTTCGTCTTGTTTCTGCAGATCACGAGATTCTCCGCGTACAGGGACAGCTCCTTAGTCGCGTCCGTGGACACGTCATCGGCGATGATGATCTCATAGGTCACATCCTTCGTGTTCTCTAAGATTGAGAGCAGGCAGGCATAGGTATAGTGGATCTGGTTGTAGACCGGGATCACGATGGACACGGTCGGGTGCTCCACATAGTCAAAATGGAGTTTTCCATGCTCTAAGTAACCGGCGCCGATCTTAAAGTCGCCGCGGATCCTGTTTCTTCCGTCCTTTGTGAAATACAGCCTTCCGTATTTTCCCGGATGGAAGACGGTATTCTTGAAGTACCCCGCGATCTTTCTCTTTCTTGTGCCCTTCGGCATGACTTTATCCACAGCGCGGTGGCATTTCCGGAGAACTTTCCACATGATCGCCTCATGTTTCGACAGGTACTGCAGGTCTCCCGCCATTCTCGCGTTCTCGCTTCTCAGGCTGGCGATGATGGCATCCAGGTTCGTCACATGATTGTTTGTGAGACGCTGGACTTCCTGCTGCTTCATGATCGTGATGTCCTTCTCGGAGATCTCCTGCTTTAAGTTCTCGCACCAGTCTTTTACCTTGTAGAGCTCGCTCTCGCGGTCAAGAAGAAATTCCACGGTCTTTGTCGGCTGCTCGTACTGTTTCATGTAGCCGAAGGAGCCTGCATCATGGACATAGGACTGGAACGCCTTTTCCATGCCGTCAAAGATCTGGAGTTCTCCCCCTGTGATCCCGAAATGGGCATAGAGATCCTCTTCTTTTACGTTGAGGACTCTCTCGTAGCGTCTGTAAAAATATAAGAGGTCGCGGTATTTCAAAAATTTCTCCGGGATTGGGAAATCAAATACCCATTCATAGTCGATTCCGTAGATGCAGTTCTCGTTTTCCGGCACCATCAGGTTCTCGAAGAGCCCATCCACATTGGAGACCGCGGCTGCCTTATCGTCGATCATCGGAACTTTTCCGAATACCGTCTCGAACTCCGGTGTCGCCTCAAAGATTTTCGCGTCTGCATTTTCCGGGAACAGCACCTTCATCACGGTCTCAAGCTCCTGATACGGAACCTCGCCCATAACGATAGCCTCGCCCAGGGCATCCCCGACCGTCTTGCCGTTTAAGTACTGGAAGGAGACCGTCTTCTTATCCTTTTTCCATTCCGGCTTCAAGAAACGGATGGCAGGATTCAGATCACGGATCTTCTCATATTTTTCTCCGAAGGAGCGGATATGCGCCTCGCCAGCCTCTGTGAGAGCCGTTTTTTCAACGGTGAGAACTTCGTCCTCCCGCACGATCTCTGTCTTTAACTGGAACTGCGCCGCTCTGGTCCGGTTGTATTTTACAAATAAAATCTGTCTCATGCCTTCCCCTTTTCCCACATGCCAAGGAATGAGTTCGTGAATTTCGTGAAGTCCCCATTTCTGCATGCGTTCGCCATGGCTTTCTCCTCGTTTCCGAACCAGAGTCCCGGTCCGTCAAGACGGGCGGAGATGTTCGTCACATCGCCGGTCTGCGGGAGATAGCCGTCGGAGTAGATGGTCACCGGGTAACGGTAGTCCGGAACCGGATAGTAGAGCATTGCGGTTCCGCCAAATTTCTCTTTTAAGTCCTCAAACAGACCACGGAACTCCACCTCCAGGAAGGAGTGCTCAAATGGCTCCGCTCCCATGAAATAGCGGACACCAGACTCATTCTCCGCTGCCGCTAAAAGCCTTCCGCCAGGTCTCACAAGAGCAGCTGCTCTTGCCAGCAGATCTGCTGCCCCGTTTTTCTCTGTCCTGGAGAGCATGGACGGCAGGATCACATAGTCGAAGCCATCCTTATAGAGAGCATCAAGTTCTTCTGCCGCACGCTCTTTTCCCTTGTACTCTTTCCATCCAAGAGACTCTGTTCCCGCCTTTGTAAGTTCGCCGCGGACCAGGCAGAGATTTTCCTTCTCTCCGTGTCTTTTCCGGTTCACCTCCAAGTTCTCATCCAACGGATCCAGAACGACCACCTCACCGGCGCGCTCCGCAAACAGCCCGGTACAGGAACCGTAGTCGGATCCGACCTGGAGAACCCGGTCCTTTTTTCCTATTTCCAGCCACTCGAAAAGGTTTTCCCTTAACGGCGAAAATGCGTAGAGACACCACGGGCTTGTTTCACCCCGCAGTGCCGCCTCCGCATCTCCTTTATACTTTTCGAGCAGGTCAAGAAGTTCATAACTGTAATCCTTCATCTTTTTCTCCCGCTTTTACGCCCTTGTGAGCGATGTCTCCACCTCAGACTCCATGTCGTAGACGCCGACCGTATTCTTGTTGGAGATCACCGTAATGTTTGCAATGTTGTACAGGCGGTGGTAGACCACATGTTCCTCGCCCTCGAAGCCGGTACAGCTCATAGAGAGCAGGTACTCGCCGCCCTGTAATGTCATCTTCTGGGTAAAGGAAACGTCGTAGACATCGCCATCCCCCACCGGTTTGATATCGCATCCCTCGTACATGGTGTTCGTTCCGGTGAGGTCTGTTCCCTTTTTATCGCGGATCGTGTAGGTAAAGATCGGACTCTTGATCGGCGCATGGAAGCGGATCCGCTCCTTGATCGTGAACATCTCTCCCTTTAACAGAAGGTTTGTGAGATTTCCTTTCGCGTCGAAGAGTCCCAGGTCGAAGATCTCAGCCCGGCCGTCACCGTACTCGGTGCGGTCTGTGTTGATGGTGATCTTATCCTTCATGAGGGATCCGTCGGAATGGGATTCCTCCGCCTTCGCCTTTTTCTCATCGCCTAACATCCCGCCGGAATAATCGCTCTCCAGTTCTTCATTTAAGGAATCCAGCTGGTTTGCCAGGATCTTCTTATAGAGATCCACCATGTGACCCGGCTCACCTTCCGCGATGAATTCGCCCTTGTTTAAGAGAACGACCTTATCGCAGTATTTGATGATGCTGCCCATATCATGGGTTACCATGAGGATCGTGGTTCCTCTCTTCTTGATCTCCTCCATTTTCCGGTAACACTTTGCCTGAAAGAATACGTCTCCGACGGACAGTGCCTCATCGACGATCAGGATCTCCGGCTCCACGTTAATGTTTAAGGCAAACGCGAGACGGACGAACATACCGCTGGAGTAGGTCTTTACCGGCTGATAGACAAAATCGCCGATATCCGCAAAATCCAGAATATCCTGCAGCTTTTCATCCATCTCTTTCCGGGAATACCCCATCATGGTGCCGTTCATATAGATATTTTCAATTCCGGTGTAGTCCATATTAAACCCGGCTCCAAGCTCCAGAAGCGCGGAGATCTTTCCCTCCACGTCCACCTGGCCTGTGGTCGGTGTGAGGACACCGGTGATGATCTTTAAGATCGTTGATTTACCGGAACCGTTCGTTCCGATAATGCCCACCGTCTGTCCTTTTTCCACGTTGAAGGACAGACCATTTAAGGCATAGAAGTCTTTGTGATAGCTTTTATGTGTCAGGCTTAAGGATTCTTTCAATCGGTCGATCGGCTTGTCGTAGAGCCTGTACACCTTCGTCACGTCTTTTACTGTAATCGCATTGGCAGACATGGTTTCCTCCTACAATACATCTGAGAAATGCGGACGGAGCCGCTTGAATACTTTGAGTCCCACTAACATGGTGATCAGGGTCACTGCCCAGAAATACACGGTCAGTGTCGGACGCATGAAGAACCAGTCTCCCGTCAGCATGCTGTCACGGTATCCCGCCGCAATATAGTAAAACGGGTTCAGCTTCAGGATCATCGGAGCCATCGTCAGACCTTTGTCGAGGAATAACTGCTCGCTGTACATAATCGGGGTCAGCCACATGCCGAACTGCAGGCAGATGCTGACGATCTGTGCCATATCCTTGAAGAATACCTGGATCGCGCTGGTAAGATAGGTGAGCGCCAGGGCGTACATGGATGCGGCAAAGGAATAATAAATGATCTGGATCCAGGAAATCTGCGGTCTTTTGCCGCTGACCAGGAATACGATGAACATGATCGCAACAAAGAACACATGGACGAACAGGCAGGAGATCAGTTTGATCACAGGCAGGATCTCCACCTTAAATACTACTTTTTTTACCAGGTAGTTGTATTCCTGAAGGCATCCTGTTCCGCAGTTTAAGGCTTCGGAGAAGAAGAACCACGGGGCGATACCCGGAACCAGCCACTGGACATAGGAGGCGTTCGGCACCGGCGGCGCACTCTTGAATCCGATGGGACCGAAGATGAGCCAATAGATCAGGACGGTGACGATGGGCTGGATAAACATCCAGACAACGCCAAAATAGGAGCCGACAAAACGTTTTCTGAAATCTGCCTTGGAGAGTTCCCAGATCAGTTTTCTTTTTGCCACCAGCTCCTTCAGTAATGAAGTCAAATAATTCACGCTTTTACAACCTTTCTATTAGTGCAGTTCCCGGCAGCGCCATCTTCCTGTTTTCATTACATGAAAACAAGAAGCCCCTGGCATTCGCCCTATGTCGCTAAATGCGGAAAGATGCTTACGCAGACAAGTTTGCGACACATCTTGCCGCATTTGGCGCCGCACTGCTAATTACTAACGATCAAACTTGAAGATCTCTTTAAATCCCGGCCATTTCTGGTCTTTCTCAGAGATGATGAGCTGCATATCCGGTGTGATCGGCCACTTTACACCGATTGTCTCATCGTTCCATGCAAGTCCGCCCTCGTCACCCGGATGGTAGAAATCGGTACACTTGTAAGCAAACTCTGCTTCATCGGAAAGAACGACAAAGCCGTGGGCAAAGCCTTCCGGAATATAGAATTGTTTCTTATTCTCCGCAGAAAGCTCAACGCCGAACCACTTGCCGTATGTCTTGGAGTGTGTTCTTAAGTCAACCGCTACATCGAACACGGTTCCGCGTACCGCACGGACAAGCTTGCCCTGCGGGAACTGTTTCTGGAAGTGAAGACCGCGGAGTACACCCTTTACAGACATCGACTGGTTATCCTGTACGAAAACCATATTGAGTCCTGCCTCTTTAAAGTCATTCTGGTTGTATGTCTCCATAAAATATCCGCGCTCGTCATTGAATACGGTCGGCTCGATCACATGAAGGCCTTCGATTACCATTCCATCTGTTTCACAGGAAGAAACTTTGATCTTTCCCATAGTCTTTTACCTCACCTTTTATAAATTTACGGCTGTTCTTGTTTTCTCTTTCGGCATATGTCCGTTTCATTCCCGGAGTAAAAGCATATGCTTGTTCCAGATCAGCCGCTGTATTTCCGCCATTTTTCGGCATTTCCGCACTACATCATACCACCCGGAGTGCAGAATGACAATATTTTTCTTCTCTAACCTGCCACACAGCCATTTATATAGAGGAATGTGCAGCAAATCAGTTTACATAATTGTAACTATTCAGTACCTTCATAGTTACACGCAAAAATCCATTCCAGATCAGCTTCGCTGATGGGATTTTTGCCTCCTATCCTATGTTTTCTTACGGTCAGCGCAGCAAGTGCGCAGACCTACTGAACAGTTTTACATAATTTTCAACTCTATTTCCAGTAATTCCGGTTCATAGATAACTTAACTACCAATGCCTTCGGCAGCTTTTTATACCGCTTTCCTGCGAGATATCCCATATATTTAAACCCGCTGTCCACCACAAGCTTCGGCACGAGGTATGTATGCCCCGTTTTTACCAGCCAGCGCACGGTGTCCTTTACCATGCGGATCCCCTCGCCCTCAGACCGGATCCCGGAGAATACATCGGGATGATCCGCCTGAGAGACCGCAAGATCGAAATTTCTGTGGAACTGTTCCACCGCCGTGTAGTTGTGGGAGTGGATCACTCTCGCGTCTGCCGCATAGCAGACCGCATATCCGTTCTTCATGGCCTTCGCCGCGAAGATCATGTCCTCATTGAAGATCGTCTTCCGGATAAATCCCCCCAGCTCCATATAGATCTCCCGCTTATATGCCGCACAGACATTGGAACAGAAGTACGTCTTGATTCCAAGCGTGTCGAGATCCGAGAGTCTCTTTATCCGGCTTTTGTCCGGATAGTTGAACTCTCTCGTGTGGCGCTCGATGATATTGCAGTCCTTTGCTGGAAGCTGTCTCGCATATGCCACGGCGATATCCTTCTCTGCAAAAAGCGCGTCCGTCAGGGCTTTTAAAAGCCCCGTGTCCGCCGGAAGCGCGTCGTGAGTCATGCAGACACAGACATCCGCGTCGGAATGTTCGATCCCTGCATTTCTCGTGGCACCGTGGTCAAATTCTTCCTTCGTCACATGGTACACGGAGAGATTTTCCGGGAGTCTTCCCGGTTCCAGAGTCTCCGTCCACTTATCCCACAGGGACTTTTCTGTATTCATGACGATCAGCCGATCCACCGGTACGGTCTGGTGTCCCAACTGGTCAAATAATTCCAACAATCTGTTTCCCGGACCGTAGACCGGGATGATCACATCAACCTTCATTATGTTTTTGTGCTCTCTCTTTCTGTTTCATAAAGCCTGCCGAAAAGATTCCGAAAAATACCATCAGTGCGGCCATCAAAAGCATGTATACAAAGGAACCGCCCTGAATCCCGCCCATCCGGACAAACCAGCCGGAAGAAAGGACCGCCAGCACACTGACGAAAGCATATCCAAGAATGATGAATTTCTGTTTCTGCATAATTATAAGTGAATAATAAAACAGATTCATGAACGCATTCAGTGCTCCTCCGATGATGATGAGCACCAGTGCCACGCGGCAGGTGGAAAGCCCCTCCCGCAGGTTCGGATACAGCAGGCTGATCACAGGAATGCCGAGCAGCCATGCGCCGCCCACTGCGAGGACTGTCAGCGCCGCAATGATCAGGGCAAGATTCCTGATGATCTTCCGGAATGCTTTTAAGTGTCCGGTCTCCCAATCCACCGCAAGCTTTGTAAGGTACGGGCGGATCACGAAACCGGCAACCAGATTGATCACGCTGGTCGGCATAAAGATCGCGCCGTAGACTGCGAGATCACGGTCTGCCATATGGGCCTCGATGGCGTATTTTGATGCAGAAAAGATATAGAAGTCCAGAACCACCGAGAAAAATAATAGAACATTGTCCCGGAAGAGCTGGAATTTCTTTCCTTGCACCGACTTCCATGTCACATTCGGGAGTTCCCGGATCACGAGGAAGTCAAACAGGAAAAATCCCACGGTCTGCGCGCCCACTGCCCAGATACTGGCGGTCAGAAGCTCTCCCGTCACCGCGAGACTTCCGAGAAAACAGGTCACGGAGAGGATCGTCCGGAACGCATTGGATTTTCCCGTCAGGTACAGTCTTCCCCCCCGCTGGAATTCCGCCTCGTATGTATCCGCCAGGGCATCGATGACCTTGTAGACCACCATCAGGAAGACAATGACCGCTTTCTCAAAGGTATAGCCGCTGACCATCACATAGCCAAAGCCCACAAGGATCGCGAGGCCGCAGGTGATGAGACGCAGCCCGAGATAGTCACCGAAGGTGTACTTCTCCCCGGTATCCGTGATCTGGAACGGACGGATCCCGAAGTACGCCGCCATGAACATGTGCTGTCCGAAGGTCGTAAAGGCGAAGGTAAACACCCCGCCCGCGTCCTCGCCCGCGAGCTGGACAACGGCAATGGAAAGTACCATGGAAGCGAAAGCGTAGAGAAAGCTTCCGATCATATTCCAGATAATGTTCTTCTGCTCCGACACCGCGGATCCGTCACCGATAATGAGGCGAGCAAATCCATGAGGCATTTTCGAACTGTTACTCATTTCCGAATTCCTTCTTTACGCAGGAAAATGCAGATTCGATGACCTTATCCATATCATAGTAACGGTATTCCGCGAGTCTTCCTCCGAAGATCACATTCTCCTCTTTTCCGGCGAGTTCTGCGTACTTCTTATATAATTCCTGATTTTTCTCGTCATTGACCGGATAATACGGCTCCATGCCCTCGGTCCACTCTGCCGGATACTCTCTCGTGATGACCGTCTTCTCCTGTGTTCCGAACTCAAAATGCTTGTGTTCAATGATCCTCGTGTAGGGAGTTTCGCGGTCGGTGTAGTTGATGACCGCATTGCCCTGGTAGTTATCGCAGTCTAAGACTTCCGTTTCAAACCGCAGGCTGCGGTACTGGAGTTTTCCGAAGCAGTAGTCGAAATAGCTGTCGATGGTTCCTGTATACACAATCTTGTCCGCAAGCGCATCATATTTCGCTTTATCCGCCAGATAGTCGGTTCCAAGGCGGATCTCACAGCCCTCAAAGAGCTTTTCTGTGATCTTATTATAGCCGCCGATCGGGATCCCCTGATAGAGATCGTTAAAGTAGTTGTTGTCATAGGTGTAGCGCACCGGAAGACGTTTGATGATGAAAGCCGGGAGCTCCTTGCAGTCTCTGCCCCACTGTTTCTCGGTGTAGCCCTTGACAAGCTTCTGGTAGATATGGGTTCCCACAAGACTGATGGCCTGCTCTTCCAGGTTCTTCGGCTCACCCTTAATGACCTTTCTCTGCTCGTTGATGATCTTTTTTGCCTCCTCCGGAGTGGAGATTCCCCACATGCGGCTGAAGGTGTTCATATTGAACGGCATGTTGTACATCTCGCCCTTGTAGTTCGCAACCGGGCTGTTTGTGTAGCGGTTGAATTCCACGAGGCCGTTCACAAAGTTCCAGACTTCCTTGTTACTGGTATGGAAGATATGGGCGCCGTAGCGGTGTACGTTGATGCCCTCGATATTTTCGCAGTAGATGTTTCCGCCTGCATGTTCTCTCTTCTCAAGAACGAGGCAGGTCTTTCCGGCTTTTTTTGCGTAGTACGCGAAAACTCCGGCAAAAAG
Organism: Clostridium sp. AF28-12; assembly: GCF_003435225.1. NCBI lineage: Bacteria > Bacillati > Bacillota > Clostridia > Eubacteriales > Clostridiaceae > Clostridium > Clostridium sp. AF28-12. The sequence continues at coordinate 15,510 of NZ_QWGJ01000022.1, forward strand.
TCCGCTGCCCACTAACAAGTAATCATATTGTTTCTTCATATAGACTGTTCTCCTCATTGTCCCGGCTTTTCTGCGCCGATGTATTTTGCAGCATGGGTGAGCTGGATTTTGTGTCCTGCTGCCTGAATTACTCTTCTTCCTTAACAAAGATTTTTTCTTTCGGAAGAATTTCGCGGATCTCCTCCACGAGCTGGACTGCCGCAAACAGGGCAGATCCGGCAAAAATAAAGATATCACCCAGGTTGAAGACCACTTTTTTCAGTTTCTTCCACTGGATGCTGAAATAGTCCACCACATATCCACGTTTGAGCCGGTCATAAAGGTTGCTCGCTCCGCCGGCCAGCACCAGGGTCAGCGCCGTCTTCTCCAGCACGCGTCCCTTCCTTCCGATCACATACGCCCATGCACCGGCTACCGCCGACAGCATGCAGACCGGGACCATCTCCACAAGTTTCGGGTATTCCTTCATGAATCCGAAGGAAAAGCCCGGATTGTGGTTTTTGTAGAGGCGGATCAGGCCGCCTGATTCTTTCACGGTTTTCGGGAATTCTTCATCGGGTCTGGCTTCGATCTCTTTTTTCACAGCCAGATCTGTAAGCGCAAGCGTCGTTCCGAATGTCAAAAATCCAAACATTGCGATTCCCCTTTCTTTTCTATCTTACATGATTGCATACTTTCACAGATATCCTTATATTACAACATTTTAAAGGGTCCGTCCATATATTTCTTATTTCACGGTCAGACCGCGGCGCCATTTTCACACGTTTTCTTACCCATTTCATTTACGCCTCTCGTTCCTCTTCCCGTTTTCTGATCCTGTAATTTTTTTTTGGAACATGTGCCCTTGTCCCTCATATACATATATAGTATGAACCATTTTCTGCGGAGTATCAGCCATGTCATGTACAAATTCTGTCGCGTCGGAAGATTTTGCGGATTTTATCGCGCCTTATTTTACTACACCTGAAGAGTTTATTCGTTCACAGGGGACAGACTGCATTGATTTTGTGAATTCTACACTGGCGGTCGTCTATGTTCCGCTCTCCACGGTGACACCTTCTACTTATACTTCCTATACATATTCGGCAGTTCCGAAGCTATATAGTCTTCTGGATGTCACAAGTATGGATGCTGCCGGGATCACGGCGGCGGGGGAACTTCCGGTGCTGAACAATCAGGGCGCGGGAGTTATTGTGGGATTTGTGGATACGGGGATCAATTATACAGATTCGCTGTTTCGGAATGTAGATGGAAGTACAAGAATTATTGGGATATGGGACCAGACAAATAATTCAGATAATTCTAACAATATAGAGAATGAAACTGCAAAACCATTTTCTGCCTTCTCAGCTCTCTACGGCACGCAATACACTGCCGAGGAGATCAACCTGGCCCTGAACTCCGACAATCCCGCCTCCATCGTCCCCACCCGGGACGAAAACGGACATGGAACATTTCTCGCTTCCATTGCCGCCGGGAACCGGGATGAACGGGCGGGATTTTCCGGGGCGGCATCGCAGGCATCCATCGCCATGGTGAAATTAAAACCCGCCAAGCAGTATCTCCGTGACTTCTACCTGATCCAGGACGGGGCAGATGCCTACCAGGAAAACGATATCATGATGGGCGTCTCCTATCTCTATTTTCTCGCCAGAAAATACTCCATGCCCCTCGTCGTCTGCATTCCTCTCGGCACCAATATGGGAAGCCACATGGGAATGAGCCGCCTCGGGCAGTATTTAAACCAGGTCAGCCTTTCAAACGGTTCCGCCGTCATCACCGCTGCCGGGAACGAGACCGGAGCAAGACATCACTTTCGGGCTGTCATGGACGCAGATACGGATGAAGTCACCGCGGAGCTGCGGGTGGGGGAACGGGAAGCCGGTTTTTCCATGGAACTTTGGGCGGAGAACATGGGTGCCTACACGGTGGGCTTTATCTCACCGACCGGCGAAGTTGCGCGGGAGATTTCCGTTCCGCTCCGGGGCGAGAACACGGTGTTCTTTCTCCTGGAACAGACCCAGATCACAGTCTACACCCAGATCGCCGATGTGAGCTCCGGGAGCCAGTTTATCTTTATGCGCTTCGAAAACCCCATGTCCGGGATCTGGCGAATCCTGATACGGAACTCTCTGGACATCCGTGAGACCTTTCATATCTGGCTGCCGGTCCGGGGCTTTATCTCCGATGAGACCTATTTTCTCCGCCCGGATCCCGATACGATCATCACGGATCCCGGAAATGCCCGGTATCCCATCACTGTCACCGCCTACGACCACACCAAAAACAGCATCTACATCCACGCCAGCCGCGGCTACAGCCTGTCCGGCCGGATAAAGCCGGACCTCGCTGCCCCGGGTGTCAATATCTTAGGCGCGTCCGTCTCAGGAAGACGTCTCACAAGAATGTCCGGCACCTCCGTCTCCGCCGCCCACCTCGCCGGTGCCGCGGCGATCCTGTTGAACTGGGGCGTCCTCAATGCAAATTATCCGTATCTCAACACGCCGGTGCTAAAGTCCATCTTCGTCCGTGGGGCACAAAGAAATCCAGCGCTCACATACCCGAACCGTGAGTTCGGATATGGAACGCTGAATCTGTATGAAGCTTTTTTACATCTCAGAAACCTTTAATTTATAACATCCGATGCCGTGCAGACACTATCAGCAGGATTCATATTTATTCAGCTTTGTAACAGGCTTCCGTCGGCCCCGGCAGAGCAGCCGCCTTCTTGTCCGCCGTAGAATACTCCCGCATCTCGATCCGCGGGCCACCGTGTTTTTCCAGATACGCGCGGGTGATCGTCACAGAACCGATCTCCGAGTCCTTCGGGATCTCGAACATGATATCGAGCATGAACTCCTCGATGATCGCCCGGAGCGCTCTCGCGCCGGTGTCTTTTTTGAGCGCCTGCTCTGCGATCCATTCCAGGGCATCATCGTCAAAGTTTAAATTTACCTCATCCATGGCGAGAAGCTTCTTATACTGCTTTAAGATCGCGTTCTTCGGCTCCTTTAAGATCCGCACGAGGAATTCCTTCGTGAGTCCCTGAAGTGTCACGGTCACCGGAAGTCTTCCCAAGAACTCCGGGATCATGCCGAATTCTCTGAGATCCTGGTTTGTGACCTTTGAGAGAATGTCCGGATCCTTATCATATTTATCCTTCGGATCAGAGCCGAAACCGATGGACGTGGTGTTCGTCAGGCGTTCCTTGATAATATTCTCAAGATCTGGGAACGCGCCGCCGCAGATAAAGAGGATATTGTCGGTGTTGATCATCTCCATCGGAGTCATGGCATTCTTCTGGCCTGTTCCCACAGGGACTTCCACGTCCGCGCCCTCTAGAAGCTTTAAGAGTTCCTGCTGCACGGACTCGCCGCTGACATCGCGGGTGTTCGTGGATTTCTTCTTTGCGATCTTATCGATCTCGTCGATGAACACGATGCCCATCTCCGCTTTCTGCACATCACCGCCCGCCGCTGCGAGGAGCTTTGTGAGAACACTCTCGATATCGTCACCGATATAACCTGCTTCTGTTAAGGATGTAGCGTCCGCGATCGCAAGCGGCACATCGAGGAGCTTCGCCAGAGTCTTTACGAGATACGTCTTACCGCTTCCAGTAGGTCCGATCATCAGGATATTTGACTTTTCGATGTCAATATCGGTTCCGTACTTCCCGGCATCCGGGGATGTCTTGGAAAATACACGCTTATAGTGGTTGTAGACTGCGACAGCGATCACCTTCTTCGCCTGCTCCTGGCCGATCACATACTCGTCGAGCTGCGCCTTGATCGCATGGGGGGCCGGGATCTCGCTGAGCTTAAACAGCTCCTTTTTTACTTTTTTCTTCTTTTTCCTGCGCTTATGGCCCTGGCCCATGAGGGCGCCGAGGTCGATCTGCCCCACCGGGATTCCGAAAATATTTCCCAATGGAATTCCCTCTGATCCGTCACCGTCCTCCTCGAAATCATCGCCATCTTCGGTCTCGTCAGCATCCACAACGGTCTGCTCTGCGTCCTCATCCGTGTCTGCTTCAGTCGGATTATCCACAGAATTCTGTTTTTCCGCTTCGCTCACGTCATCTTTCTTACCCGCAGCAGTTCCGGTATTCTCCTGCTTCTGCGCTCCATCTCCGCTTCCCATCGGATTCAGATACATATTTTTCAACAGCTCCGGCGTGATCCCGGACATCTTTGTCCAGTCCATACCGCTTCCCATCATCATATCAAACGATCTCTGCATACAGTCCCGGCACACCTGCAATCCGCCCGGCAGCGTGATCATTTTTCCTGCCTGACTCTCCGTCCGTCTGCACATGCAGCAGATCTTCTCATATCCGTTATTTTTGTTGTCTTCCAAATTTTTTCTCCCTGAACCTTCTATCGTTTCTCATGGATACAGGCCGCGGCCTGTCCACGCGTTTTCTGCCTGTTTTTACAGAATTATAACCTATTATAATGCAAATTGAGTCTTCCCGCAACCGAAAAACCATGTGTAAATTTTCTGACAGAATCATCTTTCCTCTTAACAGTATCTGAACTCTGCCCCCTGTATTTTTTTGATGTTTTTTGTAGTTTGAATTTAACATGGAATTGTAGCAACTAAGTAACTGTTTGGCAGGTCAGCGCATTCCCTGCACCGACCGTAAGTAACACAGGCTTGACCGCGGCTGTGAATTCACTGAACCGTTACCTGGTGAACAACTATATAAGAGGGGGTAAATCTTATGATCACTTTACAGCTCGACATGTACCAGGCCTGCGCCCTCGGCGCTCTCGTCTATTGTCTCGGACGACTCATGGTCAACAAACTTTCATTCTTAAGTAAGTACTGCATCCCGGCACCGGTTGCCGGCGGTATCGTATTCGCCTTTGCTCATCTGGCGTTATACGCAGCAGGAATTCTGGAACTCTCCTTTGACACAACATTACAGAGTGTCTTCATGACGGTCTTCTTCTGCAGCGTCGGATTCACAGCCTGCTTCCGTCTGTTGAAAAAGGGCGGACTTCAGGTATTTCTGTTCCTCGGACTCGCAGTCGCCATCTGTGTCATCCAGGACGCAGTTGGCAGCGGTCTCGCAGCAGCCTTTGGTCTGGATCCGCTGCTCGGCTTATGTATGGGTTCCATGCCGTTAGTAGGCGGACACGGAACATCCGGTTCCTTCGGACCGCTTCTTGAAACAGATTACGCCGTTGTAGGCGCTACCACAGTTGCTCTCGCGGCAGCTACATACGGACTTGTATCCGGAAGTATGATGGGCGGCCCGATCGCACGTGCCCGTGTTGAAAAACTCCACTTAAAATCCACAGCAGCTGAGGAAGGCAACGAGACAGCTGAGGTTATGCCGGCCGTTGATGGTCAGAAATTCACAACATCCGCAATGTTTTTAGCAGTTGCCATCGGTCTCGGTACTCTTATTTTCACATTCTTCAAAGATGTATGCCACCTGACATTCCCGACTTATATCGGCGCTATGCTCGCAGCAGCAGCGATCCGCAATATCTGGGATGTCCAGCACAAAGAACTTCCGATGGTTGAGATTGACGCCCTCGGCGGACTTTCCTTAAATCTGTTCCTGTCCATGGCTATGATGAGCTTAAAGCTTTGGCAGTTAGCAGCACTTGCTCTTCCGATGATCGTCATCCTGCTTGTTCAGACGATTGTTATGTTCCTGTACGCGAACTTCGTTGTATTCAACGTTATGGGACGTGACTACGAGGCAGCTGCCATGACAACTGCATTCTGCGGTTTCGGTATGGGCGCTACCCCGAACGCTATGGCAAACATGAGAGCACTCGTTGAGCGCTACGGTGCAGCTCCGAGAGCATTCTTCATCGTACCGTTAGTAGGAAGCTTATTCGTTGACTTCTTCAACTCCATGGTACTGACCACGTTCATGAATTTCCTGTAAACATGTTTTCAGGAACTTTTCGATAAAACCTTTATACCTTTACAAAACAAGACCGCCTTTCCCGTGATCACTCCAGGGAGGCGGTCTTGTTTCTCTATTTTATATCGACTCTTTATTATTTTCCGATCTTAGACTGGCTCTGCGCCGGTTTCTGATCCTGCTGTCCGCCCTGGCTCTGACTGTTTTCACTGTCAGACTCAGCCGGACGCTGCTTTAAGGTTAACTGGACTTCTCTCTCCTGATAGCTGCCGTTTACAAGAGACTGGACAGTCAATGTTACGGTATCACCGGATTTATAGTAAGTCAGAAGCTTTGCAAGGTCCGCGTAGTTGGAGATCTTCTCACCATCCAGCTTTGTAATGATGTCCTTCTCGTGAAGATCGGAACCTGCGGCTGCGGAGTCTTCCATGATCTTGTAGACATAGACACCCTGCGGCATTCCGTACATCTTTGCCATGGACTCATCAATGTTCCGTAACTGGATTCCGAGATAGCCCTGCTCAGACTCGGAAACCGCGATCTTTGTGGTCCTTGTCATGAGGTCATCGATGATGTCTTTTGCTTTAGAGATCGGGATCGCGTAACCGACGCCTTCAACACTTGTATCCGCGTACTTTGCTTCGTTGATGCCGATAACTTCACCTTTGGAGTTTAAGAGAGCTCCGCCGCTGTTGCCTGGGTTGATCGCTGCGTCTGTCTGGATGACGGTCTTAGTCGCATCGTCAACTTTGATCTCTCTGTTTAACGCGCTTACATGTCCGACTGTCACGCTCTGGCCAAGTCCAAGCGCGTTGCCGATGGCGATAACGCCCTGCCCCATCTTTAAGGAATCGGAATCACCGAGTGTCGCCGCTTTGATCTTGTCCTTTGTGTCAGCGGAGATCTTGTCGAGCGGAACTGCGATTACTGCGAGATCCGCCTCGGAGTCTGTGCCCTTAATGGCCGCGTCCGCAGTGCTCTCATCTGCGAACGTCACGGTAAGTCCCTCGGAATCACTGACAACGTGGTTGTTTGTAACGATCAGAAGCTCGGAGTCATTCTGTCCGACGATGATGCCGGAACCGCTGCTCGGGACTTCGTAGGTCTGGGATTGTCCAAACCAGGTGTTGCTCTGGTAGACCTGGGTATTTGTGATCGATACGACAGACGGAAGGGTTGCGTCCACAATCGCGGAGACATCCTCAATAACAACACCGTTGCTGGAAGTTGTGGATGTGTTCGCTGCCGGGATCTGGGTCGTCTGCCCGATGGTCTCGTTTACCTGAGAGCTCTGGTACGGCAACAGGGTGTTGGCCGCACGGTTGACTCCGTACATCGTTCCGCCGGATACGACACCGAAGAGGATCGCTGCCGCCGCGACAAGAGCTGTCGTCTTGGCGTAGGAGTGTTTCTTCGAAGCGTGGTGGCTGTTTCCGTTTCCGTTCGGATTCTGTCCATGTCCCTGATAATAGTCGTACTGCTGATACGGGTTCGTGTACTGGTTCTGGTTTCCGTAATACTGCTGATGCTGCTGCCCGCTGTAGTAACCGTTCTGGCCGTTCGGATTTCCGTTATACGGCTGGCCGTTCTGTGTACCGGAACCAAGTCTTCCGTAGACCTGTCTTCCTGTATGCTCACCCTGAGGCTGCTGGGCTCCGTTTTGGGTGTTCTGAGTGTTCTGCGTATTTATCGGCTGTTCATTATTTTTCTTTTCGTTTTCATTATTTACTTCGTTCCATTTATTTTCATCATACATAATAGGAATCTCCTTTCTGTGTTGAAATTTTCGATGTTTCTTTTTGTACTTAAGGACTCTCTCTTTTTCTTTCCTCTCCTTAACTACATGACATAGTGTACCAGTGAAATGTGATGAAAGTGTGATGAAACATGCACGGTTCTGTGAAATAGCGTCACAATTCCCGTGTTTTTGTAATACGCAAAAAAATCCCGGAATCCATCAGTGGGCTGCTATTCTGTACCCATCCGGATGGATTCCGGGAAACTCTTGTTTTTCTTTATTTTGTCAGGATCGCAGTCAGTCCGAAATAGATCAGGACGATCACACCGAGGACGATGCGGTAGTATCCGAAGAATTTGAAGTCATGTTTTTTGACATATCCGAGTAAGAACTGGATCGAGTACATGGAAACGACGAAGGCGATCACCATGGCAGCTGCCATGAAGAAGAGCTCCATTGCGGAGAATGCCAGGCCGTAGTGAAGGATCTTTAAGAGACTGGCGCCGAACATGACCGGAATTCCAAGGAAGAAGGTGAACTCCGATGCGGCGGTTCTGGAACAGCCAAGCATCATCGCACCGAGGATCGTTGCGCCGGATCTCGATGTACCCGGGATCAGCGCGAGAAGCTGGAAGAGACCGATGTAAAATGCGGTCTGGTAACTAATCTGGGATACTTTCTTTATGCGGAATTCCGCGTGCTGGTTGCGGTTCTCGAAGGCAATAAAAATAACACCGTAGATGATGAGCATCGCCGCTACCACATATGGATTATAGAGATACTTGTCAAGCACTTCGTCAAGCAGGATTCCGACCACGGCAGCCGGAAGGCAGGCGATGATGATCTTAAACCATAGATGCCATGTGGCGCGCTTCTGTGCCGGTTTTTTCCCCGGATCAAATGGGTTCAGGCGTCTGAAATACAGGACCAGTACCGCGAGAATTGCGCCTAACTGGATCACGACGCGGAACACGTTCATGAATTCTTCTGATACATTCAGGTGGACGATATTCTCCACAAGGATCAGGTGACCGGTGCTGCTGATCGGAAGCCATTCGGTGAAACCTTCGACGACACCGAATACGACGATCTTTAGAAATTCGATAAAGTTGCTCATATTCACTCCTATGCTTTATATTTTAAATATAGCGTGCGGTCTTCTTGTTTTCATTGTCATGAAAACAAGAAGCTTCGGGCATCCGCCCTATGTCAACAGGTTCAAAAAAATGCTTCTGCAAGCAAGCTTGCGGCGCATTTTTCCGAACCCGCTGACGCACGCCAGATTGCTAGTTGATATTTTCGATCTGCCAGTCGATCGGCTCGATTCCGTTCTCTTTTAAATACTTGTTTGTCTTACTAAACGGTCTGCTGCCGAAAAATCCACGATAGGCGGACAACGGGCTCGGGTGCGGTGACTCGAGGATCAGATGCTTCGGATTCGTCAGCATTGGCTTTTTCATCTGCGCCGGGCGTCCCCAGAGGATAAATACCATCGGGCGGTCCTGCTCGTTTAAGACGCGGATCGCGGCGTCCGTGAATTCCTCCCAGCCGATATTCTTGTGGGAGTTGGCCGCATGGGCACGAACGGTCAGGACTGTGTTTAAGAGCATCACACCCTGATCTGCCCACTTCTTTAAATATCCATTGTTCGGGATATAGCAGCCGCAGTCCTCATGAAGTTCCTTATAGATATTGACCAGGGACGGCGGGATCTCCACCGACGGCTTTACGGAAAAGCTCAGTCCATGCGCCTGCCCCGGCTCGTGGTACGGGTCCTGTCCCAGGATCACTACTTTTACTTTTGAGAGCGGAGTAAACGCAAAGGCGTTGAAGATGTCATCCGGCGCCGGGTAGACTTCCTTTGTCTCGTACTCGCTCTTTACGGTCTCGTATAATTTCCTGTAATACGGCTTTTTGAATTCCCCGCTCATAGGGACCAACCAGTCATTTGCGATCGCAGCCATATTTCCTCCTTGTTGTATTTATTCGTAACGCTTCAGTACCTTCATAATTTTATGTTTTCTTACCGTCAACACAGCAAGTGCTCAAACCTCCTGAACAGTTACACTCTTTCTAAGAAATCATCCACTAATTTAAACGATACCTCCGCCACCGGACATGATTTCCCAGAAAGCTCTTCCGGCACCTGAGAAAAGATCTTGTGAACCCGGAACAGATACGCCTTATTGTTTAACATTGCTGTCTTCTCAAAGGGCCAGCGGATCAGGGACGGATCTTTATAGTTCTCACCAAGCTCCAGGAGCACCGTGTTCCGGTTCAGGGTGCAGGAAAGCCATAAGGTATAATGCTTCCACGCTTCTTCCGTAAAGGATACGCTGTGGGGAACTGCCATATGACCGGCAGAAAAGCCCAGCCGGTCCGCATCCTCACCGGACAGTGAAGTTATGATATAATAATCCTTTCCATCCAGAAAATTTTTTAACTTTTCGGCGGCATGAAGGACCTCTTCCTCCTCCGTGCCTTCTTTTTTCTTCCACTCAGAGCCGATCCCCACCAGGATCTTTTCCGCGTTTTCCAGTTTTTCCTTCAGGATCTTTTCTGCTTCTGTCTTTTCCAAGCTTTTCCTCCAATATTCTGCATAATTCGTTTTCGAACGTTAACATCATAACATAAATGGGGTCTGGATTCAACTGATCCCTCTTGTCCTTTGCTTTTCATTTTCTTAAGTTTTTCTGTCTGCGGCAGAATACGTTCCGCCGTCCTTGAATTCTTATGGCATGTCAGCGACATTCCAGAAGTGCCATGCATAATTTTCCCCTGTATCTCTCATACTTTTTTTGCAGATGAATATCAGACAGATCCATAGCTGTTGTTTTTATCAGCTGTCTGAAGAAACTGCATGGCAATTATTATGGAAAGGATGGATCAATGATGGAAGAGCACTCAGTCAATCTTCTCCGCGAATGTGACTCCGGCTGCAAAATGGCGGCGGAAAGCCTGGAACAGATCCGGGATATGGTGTCGGATCAGGAGCTCTGGAAGGATATCACGGAAAGCTATGAAAAACATCAGGAGCTGGACGCAAAGATCAAAAAGACCTTAAGCGCCATGGAGGAAGAGGGAAAAGAACCGGGAAAAATGGCATCTGCCTGGTCATGGATGTCCACAGAAATGCGTATGCTGGCAAAGGGCGGCGACAAAGAAGCCGCCAGTATTGTCACTGACGGCTGTAATATGGGGATCAAGACCATATGCGGTTATAAAAATCAGTATTCTGGTGCGTCAAAGGCTGTCATGGAGATCGCCGATGAGCTCACCGGGATGGAGGAAAATCTCAGAGATCATATGAAGAAATTTCTATAACGGTTCAGCAGATCTCTTCCGCTTTCCTATCTTCCGGCCGGTGCCCCGCCACCGCCGGAAACTCCGAATATTTCACAAAGCCGATCTTTGCAATCAAGCACACGGTGGACCGGCTCGCAGAAAATGATTTTTCCGCCCGCGTCGATGTTCTTCGAAAGGAAGTCATCGCCAATGTCTCCCCTGAGCTCCGCTCCCCACTTTCCGTGATCTCCGGCTACGCAGAACTTGTCCGGGACATTCACCGGAAAGATGAGGCAGCTATCCGCCCCCCGGTCAGTCTGCCTGATGCTCTACCTCATAGGCATGTTCTTCCTTGATCTTTTTTAATGTCTCCGGCTCGCGGATCAGATCGAGGGCTGTGAAAGCAAGAACCTTTGCACCGAGAAGGATCGAATCGAGTCCTTTCTGTGAGCATGCCGCCGCAACCATCTCCTTGCTGTGGCCCTTGATCGGCTCGTCGCTGATATTGATGGTCGGCTGGATCGCCGGAACGACCTGGGATACATTTCCGATATCTGTCGATCCCATAAGGCGCTCTCCTGCCGGATCTGCAGTCTCTCCAAACAATTCCAGATTCTTCGCATAAACCGCATCAAAGGATGGTGTCGGAACCATGTTCTCTACCCAGTTCTGGTACGGCTTCATGCTGCCCTTTGCACCCATTGCCATCGCAGAGGCTTCCACGATCCGCTCTACCTTAGCGTAAACATCCTTTAATGTGGAAGCTGCAGCAGCCCGCAGATAAAATTTTGCTGCCGCGTAATCCGGTACCGTGTTCGGTGCCTGTCCACCGTTTACGATGATCCCGTGGATCCGCACATCATCACTCAGATGCTGGCGAAGAGCATTGATGGAGTTATAGGTCTGGATCAGCGCGTCTAAAGCATTGATTCCCTGCTCCGGTGCCGCAGCCGCATGAGACGCCTTACCCCAGAATTCAATATCGATCGGAACACATCCAAGTGTTTTTTCTGTAAGGCGATGTCCCACACCCGGATGTGCGGAAAGAGCCGCGTCAACGTCCTTGAAATATCCCTCGCGGACAAAGCTTCCCTTCGCACTTCCGTTTTCTCCGCCTTCCTCTCCAGGTGTTCCGTAGAGGCGGACCTCTCCGCCGACCTCATCGATCACGCTCTTTAACGCCGCAGCCGCCAGAGAAGAAGTTGCACCAAACAGGTTATGTCCACAGCCATGTCCAAGTCCCACAAGGGCATCGTACTCCGCAAGGAAAACCATGACCGGACCGGGTTTCCCGGATTTATAGCTCGCCGCAAAACCGGTTCTGTGACCTGCCGCCGGCATCTCTACTTCAAATCCCACGCTCTTAATCTGATCTGCAAGACGCTTGGAAGCGAAAAACTCATAATTGCTGACCTCCGGCTTCTCATGGATCTCCAAAGCGATCTGCTGATATGTCTTGCCGTTTGCCTCTACATAATCCACAATTTTCTTCTGTAATTCGTCCATTATCCACAATCTCCTTTTCTTTTATCCCATAAATTCACTGCAATATTCTTATAAGGAAAAAGACCTGACAAAAACCTACTTGTCAGGTCTCTTAATGCGTATTATAGTTCTTTTCGCCTAAATTTTCCAGTCTTTTCTTCCGATTTCACCGATCTGTTCCGGCAATTATTTTCCTGCTCTTACTTCCTCAAACTCCTCCTGGATCTCCTTCGACGGCTCCCCAGTCGCAAGGCTGACCGCGATCAGAACGACCATTGCAACGATAAACGCCGGGAGCAGCTCATACACATTCCATACCCCGCCGAGCGGACGAACGCAGTATTTCCATACAAATACCATGACGCCGCCTGCGATCATGCCCGCAAGTGCACCGTTCCTGTTGGAACGTTTCCAGAACAGTGCCGCAAGGACCACCGGTCCGAATACAGCGCCAAATCCAGCCCACGCAAAGGACACGATTCCAAATACGGAGCTGTCCGGATTTCCCGCTAAAAATACTGCGATCACTGCGATAAAGAGAACCGTCGCCCGGGCAACATGGATCGTTCTCTTCTCAGTAAGGTTTACGCCAAACATCCCCTTTAACAGGTTCTCAGAAACAGCGGAGGATGCCGCAAGAAGCTGGGAATCTGCGGTGGACATCGTGCAGGCTAAAATTCCGGCGAGTGTGATACCGGCTCCGATGATCGCGAGGAATCCATGCTGGCTTAAAAGCGTTGCAACCTGGATGATGATCGTCTCCGAAGCGGATCCCTTCAACTCTGCCATCACGCCATTCTTTGAGAGGCTGTAACCGACAACGCCGATAAAGATTGCAACTGCCATAGAGATCACGACCCATACCGTCGCAATGCGTCTGGACATTGCGATATTGTCCTCATGCTCCGTCGCCATAAAGCGAAGAAGTACATGGGGCACGCCGAAATATCCAAGTCCCCAGGCAAGTGTGGAAATTGTTGTAATTGTTCCATAATTAGATGCAGTTCCTGATGCACTGTCATATGTCGCTGTCAGGGATAAAAATCCCGGAAGTTCCTTTGCGTTCGCGAGAACAACATCAAGACCGCCGCTCATGGATACGCCGAAGCATACGACAAGGATCAGAGCGATCGTCATAACGATACTCTGGATCAGATCGGTAAAGCTTGCCGCCATGAAGCCGCCGAGCGCCGTATAGCCGACGATGACAACCGCGCTGATCAGCATCGCTGCCGTATACGGAATTCCGAATAATGTGGAGAACAGCTTTCCGCATGCTGCGAAGCCGGACGCCGTGTACGGGACAAAGAAAATGATGATAAAGATTGCTGAGATTCCAAGCAGCAGCTTCGAATCATCGCGGTACCGGTTCGAAAAGAAATCCGGCATCGTGATCGAATTTGTCTTCGCACTGTATCTTCTGAGTCTTTTTGCGACGATCAGCCAGTTTAAATAGGTACCGATCGCCAGTCCGATCGCCGTCCATGCTGCGTCGCAGGTACCACTTAAATACGCGACACCCGGCAGTCCCATGAGCAGCCAGCTGCTCATATCCGACGCCTCCGCACTCATTGCCGTCACAAACGGTCCTAATTTTCTGCCGCCAAGATAGAAATCACTGGAGTCATTATTTCCCTTAGAATAAAAGAAACCAATTGCCAGCATCATCACCAGATAGGCAATGATCACAAGAAAAACACCGATGATCGCTCCATTCATTTTTCATACTTCCTCTCATTTTAGTCTGCCATATTAGTTTAATAAAGCGTTAATGTAGTTTAGTATAGCAGAAAATGGCCGGATTGCAAGTGTTTTCCCGGGATTTGCGTCTGAAAAAAGGCCGGCACATTCCCGTGCCGACCTTTTCCTGTCTTTGTTCAGTTTTTATGGGATCCTGATCTTGGTATCCTTACCGCTTCTCATCCCAGCTTCCGTCCTCCCGGACAAACCAGCCGTCCGGCGTCATACGGTTCGCAAACATGGTTCCCTTTGTTCCGTCGGAAACCGGATTGAAGTAATACCACTTTCCGTTGATCTGGACCCAACCGGTCTTCATTCCGGTGTTAGAATCCACATAGAACCAGTTTCCGTAAATCTGGTCAAGAATCCATCCGGTACCCAGATAACCATTCGAATCAAATGACCACCAGTTTCCATCGATCTGAACCCACTCATAACTCTGAGCTGCCGAAGAATTGCCGGATCCGGAATTCGTTGCTCCTGCTGCCTTCGGATAACTTCCATCTGCAAAGCGGAACCACCAGCCTGCGTTTGTCTTAATCCAGTGGCTGTAGCCATCATTCAGGCTTTCACTGTTATTCGTGAGCATTTCTTCCGTCAGTGTCTTTCCGGAAACAATGCCGGAATTTTCATTCACATAGCCCTTCTGAGTATCCTTCGCAGTCGCTCCCTGTCCCGGATCGTTGGTTCCGGATTTCGGCATCTTGCTGTTTGCCGGTTTGGAAGTTTCCTCATTGTCGTTATCGTCGCTCTCCGGATAACGTCCTGTCAGAACACCATTCTTCCAGGTGATCGCGTAGTTCTTTGCAGAAAGTCCGGACGGAACGATCTCATAAGTAGACTCACGGCCTTCCTCTGTGTAATCGCAGGTTACGACCAGAATTCCCGTAAGAACCGCTTCCGTCTCACCGTTTACAAAGCCATCATAGACAACTGTATACTCCGGTGCTTTGGATCCAAATGTGACATTCTTATCCTCCGCAGTGATCACAAGCGGTGCCTGTGTGATCGCAAAGTCGTAGAAAACACTTCCCTCCGTGTAATTCTGTCCTTCCGAAACACTATAAACCACACGGTACTCTCCCACATCGACCGGATCAGATGTTAAGATTTCATTCGTCTCCCGATTCGTGATCACGCGGCTCATCTGACCATCCCCGTCTGTTTCCGGAGTCAGATCCACAGCTTTTCCGTCATAGACACGAGCCTCATACAGATTTGCGGAGTCGGTGAATACCGGGGTTCTGCGCTGTACCTTCAATGTACCCGGTACGACCTCGACCTTATAGTTCTTCAGACCATCTACCACTGCCTGAACCGCATACTCACCGGCATCATCGCCTTTTGTATATGCAGTCACGAATGATAAAACAGCATTCTGATTTTCAAGAGTTTCTTCTCCTACCATGCCATTTACCGAATCAACGGTAAACTTCGGAGCTTCTTCCAGATAGGTTGTCTCCTGATCTGCCGTTACAACCTGAATCTCTTTCTGCTTGATCGTTACGATCGCGCTTCCTGTGTAAGGTTTGTAGTTCGTCGCTGTGATCCGGTAGTAAACCGTATAAGTTCCGGCATCGATAAGTTCCGGCATCGATAAGTTCCGGTGCATCTGTTCCAGTATAATT
Source organism: Clostridium sp. AF28-12 (assembly GCF_003435225.1). Classification (NCBI taxonomy): domain Bacteria; kingdom Bacillati; phylum Bacillota; class Clostridia; order Eubacteriales; family Clostridiaceae; genus Clostridium; species Clostridium sp. AF28-12. The sequence continues at coordinate 31,273 of NZ_QWGJ01000022.1, forward strand.
ATCCGGCTCCAGTCCGTATTCTACCACCTCATCTTTTACAAGCTCATCCTGTACAGAAACCTCGATCCCATGCGAGTGACCATCATAGATTCCATCATATCCATTTGCCGTGACGTTTTCATCTCGGCCTCTGTGATCGCAAATTCATACGAAATTGAACCTGCCTGATAATTGGTTCCCTCTGCGACCGAATATGTAGCCTTATAGGTTCCCACATTGACCGGATCCGTTTTCAGGACCTCACCCGTCTCTGTGTTTTCGACGATATAGTTTCTTGCGCCGTCTCCGTCTGTCGATGGAGTGATATTCACAGAAGTTCCATCGTAGACTCTGCTTCCATCAGGATATTTTTCTTTCCATAATGCAGAATCTGTGAAGGTCGGAGTTTTCCTTCCAACCGTCAGGGTTCCATCTACAGAAGTTACCTTATAATTGTTCAGACCTGCAACCGCCGGTGTGATTGTATAAGTTCCGGCATTGCTGTTTTCATTGCTCTGTCCCGCCTTCGCCTGCTGATATGCACATGTGAAGGAAAGAGTACCTTTACCTTTCAGACTTTCCAGAGATTCACCCGCTGCAAAGCCCGCATAGACCGCCGTATACTGCGGTGCCGGATCTCCATATGTGATCGACTGATTGACAGCAGTAACTTTCAGTTCTCTCTGTACAATGTCAAACGGAAGACTGATTTCCGCTGCTCCGTAATTGGCTGTCTCCGCCGCTGTAAATTTAGCGGTATAGGTTCCCACATTTTTCGGGATCTCTGCGAGTGCCGAACCGGATGCCGGATTTCCTGCGTAAATTTCTACCTTAACAGTTCTCTCGCCCTCGACAGCTGCTTCTATCTCCGGTGATTTTCCATCATAGGTATACGCCTTCCATTCATTGTAATTAGTCACCTCAATCGTTGCCTGTTTCTTATTTACAGTAAACGATCCCGGAGTGAATCTCAGGCTATAGTTCCGGGCACTCAATGCTCCCTCTCCGCTGCCTGCTTCAATACTGATCGTATGCGTTGTTCCTGCTCCACTCTCTTGAGTATAGGTGCTGCATGTCATCATCGGAGTTCCCGTCAGAGCTGTCTCTTTGGTCTCATTCTTCACAAAACCGGTGTAGCTTGCCTCAAACTCCGGCATCGGATCGCCGTATATCACACCTCTTTTCGGATTTTTCAGCCCTGCAGTTACAGTTAGTGATCTCGGACGGATATGAACCGTCTGGCTTCCCTCAAGATCCTTGTAATTCGGACAGGAAATCTTATAATTCACCGTATACTCTCCCGCATCCGTGTAACTTGGCGGTTCTTGGCTCCACTCGCTTTCAGCGCTGCCCTTATATTTGATTTCTGTCCCGCTTGGAACACTACTCGCCGGAAGTGTTGCTGTAATCGTATGTGGATTCCCATCATACTGACCGTCGTAACCTGTCACAACGATTCCCTTACCATTTAGGCTGGATGGAATAATTTTAACCGTAAAGTTTCCTGTAGTAGGTTCATAATTCTGCGTTGTGATCCGGTAATAAATGGTCTGCTCTGTTTCCTGTACGTTCAGGTTCTGCATTACACCCTTTAAGTCAGAAACATAAGATCCTTCCTGCGTAGCGGAATAGGAAACAACATAACTGCCTACCTGATCGCCAGAAATATTGGAGCTTACTGTCACAGTTGGCAAGAAAGTACCTCTATTTTCATACTCAATCACGTTGTTGTTACCCGGATAAGTCACATTAGGTACAAGTTTTTCTGCAGATGCCTGATCAATATTTCCGGATATTGACAATGTTGAGGCAGACAGATCGTATTTATCTGCATTTTCTCCTGTCAGGGAAATTCCTGTAATCTGAATAGAGTTAGGTCCTACATCTTTGGACTCATATGTTGCTGCTTCATATCTGGCACTTACACCATCCAAAACAGTATTCCCAGCTTCATCCTGCAGAGTGAGTGCAATTGTCTGTCCTGATGCCAAGGAAGTTGTTCCATCGTATGTTTTGCTTGCATTACTGATAACTGCCACCGGCGTCAGTTTTTGTTTTTCGATGGTAAAATAAACATATCGATCGCCCGTATAATTTGCATCAAATGAGTATATATACTTTATATGTTCCAGCTTCTTTAGGATTATCTGCCGCCTCGCCGGCAGCATAGCTATAACTTATACCGTACCTTTTTACTTCCGTCTTTATGACAGTATCTATTATTTCGATCGCAGGTTTTTTAACCGTTCCATCATATCTAAATGTTTGCGGTGTTAATGTAACAACTATATCATCGCTCTGCAAAGATTTAGTTTTTATACTTGTCACGTGCAATAAACTATCCGATGATGTCCCATCATAAGTGATTTGATACAGTGGCTGATCACTGTCACTTGCTGTAATCCGCACTGCATAATAATATTTAAGAGACTCATCTCCACAATTAGTTGCCGTTGGTGGGGTCGTCGTCCAGTTATTTACATAAAATCCACCCTTCGATTGAGGCTCATAGCATTGATACTCAACCTTGTATTCCTCATCATTTGGTGTATAGACCTTAAGCAACTCCTGCTCAAATCCAGTATAAACAAATTCAATAGGAACAACGCTGAATATATCAGAATTCACATAAATGTATGCTACTGCACTGCCTGCTTTGTACGTCTCATTTCCCTGTGTTTTTGCACCGATTATATAATTTCCGGCAGCGAATTTCGTTGTAGACGAACTCAATGTTTGCTCTTTTTTTTCGGAATCGGCCTGATTTACATAATAATACGATACCTTTCCTTCTTCTGAATCAATATCTGAACTGTTAAACAGGGTAGAAACATCGAAATTTTCACTCTCATTTACTTTCTCCCTCTTAGTTTCTGATGTTCCTTTCACTGCTTTCAGAGATGATGGAGTTCTCCAATTTTCTGCCTGCGTACCTGTAACACGCCCATGATTCTCATAATTTGAAGGAATGGGTTTAGATGAATCTGAAGTCATATTCACTTGAAGTTCACCATCATTCACAAGCTTATTTATTCCTACATCAAAAAGTATCGATTCTTTAATATTCCGTCAGATTCAATTGTAAGTAATGATTCAGATAGGTTTATTAATGAGAGATGGTTTACAGTGACCTTTCCAGATATGGATCCAGTAGCATTGTCTAACGTCAGACCATCTGTTTCGATTATTCCGCCTAAACTGCAATCACTTTCTCTGCAAAAATACAGTCCCCGGCTGCTGTCATTCCCTCCTCGTACCTTTGTTTTAAGTGTACCACCTGTTATATTAAATGTTCCACCAGATTGATACAGGCCGCTATATGGACCATTTGCCGTTACTGTTCCTCTTTTTATTGTCAGCTTTCCATAGGACTCAATCCCATGTCGATTATATCCACTTTCATTTACGCTATAAGGGGAAGTGGCGTTAATTTTTCCATCTTGTTCTAAATTGATTGAAACTTCTGCCTTCTTCCCAATAGAAATACCACTTCGGTCACCTTTCACATTCAACGTTCCTGAGCCTGTAAAAGTTACATCTGTATCACTCCAGATCCACAGTCCATAGCTTGCCGAATCTTTGGGCAGCTTTGTTCCATCGAATACGCTTGTTCCATTCAACTCAATAATCCATTTTCCCTTACGAATATCCAGACACGTTTCCACTTGAGGATTATAATTATTCAGTTCTAATACAAAAGCATCTTCTTCACGATAAATTCTGCTGTCCACATCAAGATACTGCTCATACTTACCCGATAAATTTGTTCCATCCCAATCAACAGTAACTGATTTTGTGCTGGTATTATCTTCTCTTCTCGTGAATACCATATAGGTTTCTGCATTCGCCGCCAGCATTGCCGCCTCATCGCTCACCGCGACTTCCACTGCAAGCGGCGCACACCCGTCCGCAAGCTCATATCCGTCCTCCGGCTCTGCCGAGAAGGTGAAGGTTCCGCTTGTCGGCCACATTCCGTCCTCGTTCTGGATATAATCTTCGCACTGCCAACCGGATACTTTGATTTCCACATCGTAATCCGCAGTGATATCTGCTTCATCTGCAGTAATATCCTCTGCTTCGTCCGCAGAAGTATTCTCTGCGGTCTCTCCGGTCTTTGCAAGGATACTCTGCGGCAGGATGGAAACGATCTGTTCCAATGTCGGCTGCTCCTCTGCGGTCGCACTCAGTTCCAGTCTTCCGTCATTTAAATATTCTTCCGGGTCCTGCCAGATAAAGTCGTAGATTTTTGCGAATACATCTTCCCCGTCAAATTCTGTATCCGATGGAGAAGCCTTCTTTCGATCATCGATCAGTTCTTCTTCATCTTCATCTGCGTCAGATGGGGAAGCGATATGAATGGTTTGTTGTGCGTTTGATGTGGATGCCTTCAGGTATCCGCTTGCATCTACAACTCCTGATGCAGCATCAAGGCTATCTACATTTCCATAAGCCATTGTCCCCGGAAGAGACATGGTCACTGTCAAAAGAACTGCTGTATACTGTTTTATTTTTTTCCTCATAGGCGTACCTCCCACTGTCTTCAATAATTTTCATTTTAACAGCCCCCCCCCAAAGCAACAGCTTCGACAGAATCGGTCGAACTTCGACAAAATTGGTAAAATTATTCTTTGCCGGAATAAAATCAATTATCATGGTAAGCCGGTCAGTCCCGGTTACCATCGTCCGCATCTTCTGTCCGATCTTGAAGGTCTTCCCGCTCATCTCACCTCGCAGCTCCATGCGCTCTTCCCGGAACACATAATAGTCGCCATGAAGTTCATTGACATAGACAGGCATGTATTTTGCCTGCTTCATGGAACGCAGGGGCAGACGGCTGATGAGTGCTTCCTCTTCGCTTCCTTCAAACTTTTTCAGAAGCTTCGTCAGCTCCTTCGGATGCACCTCATCATAAGATTTTTCCCTAATATGTCGAGCGTTTCATCAGTTAAAAAATCTAACAGTATTCTACTATTTTTTCATTTTCCAATCAATAGACTTGGAACGAACAGACGTACAACAGGAACGAATCGTTACTGTACACGGGTAGGAATTTTCTGAACTGAAAATGTCGTATGATACGGTGGTGGTAACAGATTTTGCCGATTTGGAATGCGAAGCATCGGCAAAATCACGTTGCTGTTTGCGCAACGCGTAAACAGCAACCGAATCATGTTACTGGCTGCTGCTCACGAATTCGATCTCCGAAATATTGAACAGGATGCAGCCGCAATGCCCCGGAAAAGTCGGGAAGCATGTGACCTTCAGATTTGTATCGATTTCCGGGCTGTAGTCGATGAGCTCCAGTTTTTCCCCGTAAAGGACGGCCCGCTCATAGCTTCGAAGCCATTTGGAATCCATATTGCTGAAAAGACTTCCGAATGAATTTCCGATCAGCCGGTCTAACGGCAGTTTTTCCAGCCTCGCAAGTTCCGGATTTCCATAGCGGAAGATCCAGTCAACTGCTCGTTTCTCCTCATCAAATACCATCTCGATATCCGTAAATGCGAATGGGAGCTGATCGAAACTGCGGTAATAGTCATGGTACTCATCGTCCGTCATCGGTACTCCATGATTCTGAAATCCCCGGATCACGTCCTGCTGGGCATTCCGGAGTGTTTTCATGATCTCCCCTTTCTTACGGGCCGTATACCCCAGGGATTCCCCATTGCTGAGATTGATGGTATCCGTGACGTTATGGATTGCCATGACTGCTACAAGGCAGCCGCGATGCACCCGCAAAAATCCGTCTCCGATCTTTTCCTCGATCTCCCGAAGCGTCATCGTCGTCCGATACACCTGGTCTCCCAGCACATGGATATTTGCGTATTTTCCATTCATCAGAACATATAAGATCGTACTCACTCTTAAAGCGATCGTTTTCCTCTCCGAAACGATCGTTATGTATCTTTCTTCTGGCATGAAACATTTCCTCCGTAAGATTTTATATTTTATTGAAGCTTTTATATCTGAAATTATAAGTGGATTTCACAGCAGAATCAATTCTTCCTGCACAAGATGTCGAAATTTGGATTTTTGAGATTCCCAAACACAGAAAGACATAAAAGGAGAAGTAAACAGATCGAATAGCAGAATGATGAGACAATCACTTCGCAATATATCAGCTTTATTTTGATATATTGCGAAGTATAATATCTAGATAAAGTCAGTACTACGTAGCTCCCTGAAAAAGATGCACACTTTTATATTTCTTTTAGCAAAAATGCCATATAGAGTGGAAGTGTAAGTATCTGTTCCGCACGTCCAACATTATAATCTCCAAGTTTGATTGCATGACTGACATGGTATTTTTCAGGATGATTCAGGATTGTTCTGGTGCTTTTTGTATTACCTGTAGATGCTTTTACCTCTACCAATGTGCATTCACCTTTATAACGGATCACAAAATCCACCTCAAGTCCACTGTCTTTATGGAAATAGTAAAGTTTTCTTCCCATTTTACTGAAAATATCAGCAATCAGATTTTCGAAAACTGCTCCTTTATAAGCATGAAGATTTCCTTGAAGAATATCGTATTGCGTACCATCCTCCAACATGCTGACAAACAGACCACAATCGCGCATATACACTTTAAATGTATTTTCTTCTGCATTTCCGTCTAAAGGCAGTTCCGTAATACTAAGATTATAACAGCGCACAATAATACCTGCATCCTCGATCCATTGCAAGCTTCCAGCATACTTTGAAGCGGTAGATCCCTTTTTGACAATTGAATACTGAAATTTCTTATTTTCTTTACTGAGTTGTTTAGGAATAGACTGAAAACATTCTTTGATCCTTGATTTATCTTTTTTTTCTGCGTATTTTATCATATCATCTTCATATGACCGAACAATATCTCGTTGAATCTGTAGAACTTCGTCCATCTGTTTTGTGCTTACAAATGTCTGTACCACATCCGGCATGCCGCCAACAACTGTATACTGCAAGAGCAACTGTTTCATGCGCTTGTGCAATGCTTCCGGAACTGTTTTTTCATTCTGCAAACATGTTTTCAACAGTTCAATCACCGGGGTTTCAATTCCATTTGCCCACAGGAATTCTTCAAAATCCAGTGGATACATATCAATTACCGTTTCCGACCCAACTGGGACCGATTTTGGTTCTTTTCCATATCCTTTTACACCCAAAAGTGATCCCGTACCTATCACATCGTAACGCCCATCCATGCGAAAAAATTTCAAAGCTGTTCGAGCTTCTGGGCACTCCTGAATTTCATCCAGGACTAAAACAGTATTGCCACTTTCAAAGACTGCTTCCTTACCAAGTAAGGCCGAGAGCATCATAACAATCGTATCTACTTCCAGAGAGCCTGAGAATACAGCAACATAGTCTGGATTTTCAAAAAAATTCAAATACACAACATTTTTATAATTTTTCTTTGCGAAATCAAGAACAGAAAATGTTTTGCCACATTGCCTGCACCCCTTAATAATCAATGGTTTTCGATTTTCTGTGTTTTTCCAAGCGATTAATTTTTTTTCAATTTTTCTTTTCAGCATAATGATTTCACCTCTTTTCTATAGAGTACAACGGAATATTCATTTTTTCAAGGGAGTTATATAAGATATAACAAACTTTTTTAAACGATTTTTTGATAAAATATAAACTTTTTCAAGTGACTTTTTCGATAAAATGCAAACTTTTTCAAGTGACTTTTTATAATAGACACCGCTGGTAAATGATTTTTTCACAAAAAAAGGACATCCACACTGGATATCCTTATAAAAAAGAGCACGAGGCGTCGCAGAACGTCCGGGGGACGTTCGCCTGCGACGACCGGAGCG
>NZ_QWGJ01000022.1:39066-39329 GCF_003435225.1 Clostridium sp. AF28-12
AGCACGAGGCGTCGCAGAACGTCCGGGGGACGTTCGCCTGCGACGACCGGAGCGGAGCGTAGACATTCGAACCGTTCAAACCCGGCAGGGCTCGAACACTCAAGAAACCTGCTGTCCACTTGATGATCCTTTCATTTTAGTTACTTATCCACACTTCATCTGCATCGCAAACTCTTTTTCCACAAAAAAAGAGGATATCCACACTGGATATCCTCAAAAAGCGAGCACGAGACGGGATTCGAACCCGCGACCCTCGCCTTGGC
>NZ_QWGJ01000023.1:0-3916 GCF_003435225.1 Clostridium sp. AF28-12
ATCAAAGAGCCAGACGCTTAAGACGCAGAGCCGATGAAATTGTGGAACAATTCACGAATCATCGGCTCTTTTTGTTTCGTATTTGAAAGAACAAACTCACCTGTTGTCATATATTCATGCCTGTCCATTTTATCCCTCCAAAAGCATTTCTGCCTTTTCACGCATCTAATTGTAAATATTTGTATTCCCTCTTGACTATAGGGTTACCCAATAGTATATTCTATCAAATGTTGATAAAAGTTACACTATCTTTTGAAAGGAGTTTATTTATGAGTCACTCAATTAACGGCCATTTTACACCGGCCTCTCTTTTAAAATTTGCCGCACCTTCCATCATTATGATGATGTTTATGTCGTTATATACGATTATCGACGGTATTTTTATTTCACGTTTTGTCGGCAGCAATGCCCTGTCCTCTATAAACATTGTTTATCCAATCATTAATATTGTTTTTGCCATTGGCACCATGCTGGGCACCGGTGGCAATGCCATTATCAGCCGTTACATGGGGGAAGGCAAAGATAAAGAAGCCAAGGAATGTATGACCCAGTTTGTGGTCATCAGTCTGCTCATCAGTGTTGTCATTCTTGTGCTGACCCATATGAATCTGACTTCTATTTCCAGAATCCTGGGAGCCAGCGATCTTCTGCTGGCTTACTGCGACAGTTACCTTTCTGTCGTCGTCAGCTTTGCACCGGCAGCCATCCTGCAATGTCTGTTTCAGTCTTATTTTGTTACTGCAGGCCGACCAAACCTTGGCCTTGTTCTGACGATGATCGCAGGTATCCTGAATGCCGTTTTGGACTATGTTTTTATCGTTGTTTGCCAGATGGGCATCAGCGGAGCTGCCCTTGCCACAGGTATCGGTCAATCCATTCCGGCTATCGCCGGCCTGCTGTTTTTTACATTTTCGAAAGGTTCTCTGCATTTCACCCATTTCAGACTCCATCTCAGGGAACTTGGACAGGCCTGTTATAATGGTTCCTCTGAAATGATCTCACAGCTGTCCAATGCCATTGTTACATTTCTGTTCAATATTGTCATAATGCGTCTGGCCGGCGAACAGGGTGTCGCTGCCATCTCGATTTTACTGTACGGACAGTTCCTGTTCAATGCCTTTTATCTTGGATTTTCCATCGGCATCGGACCGATCGTCGGTTTCCAGTACGGCGCAGGCAACAAAAAAGAACTGAAAAATATCCATCGTATTGCTTTCCTCTTTGTGGGTATTTCCTCAGTTCTTCTGACAATCGCTGCCGTTACATTATCCACACCAATTGTTTCCGTCTTTACACATGATGCGGATACTTTCCGGCTGGCTGCTCCGGGATTTAAGATTTTTGCCATTAACTTCCTGTTCAGCGGTTTAAACATTACTTCCTCCGGATTTTTCACCGCCTTATCCAACGGTCTGATTTCCGCAATGATTTCCTTCTGCCGAACACTTGTATTTATTGTATTGAGCTTGTTGATTTTGCCGACTTTCCTTGGCTTAACCGGCGCATGGATTGCCATTCCGGTGGCAGAGTTTTTGACACTGCTCCTGTCGACGGTCATGCATGTACGGTATTTCTTCCGGCCTGGAAAACAGAATTACTTTATTTGACGCTGTGAAAACAATGCTGCGAAATCCCTAGTCTACGAAAGGTGCAGCAAAAGCCCTATTCAAAGCAGGAACGCTCGCACTGCACCTTTTCGAATTTTATGCTTTCGCAGCTGTTTATTTAGACTTCATTTAAATATCACAGCTTTTAAATAAAATTAGCCGACACTATTTTTCATCCGTAAGAAATATCTTATGATTTTATTTTTATCAACTATGTAGAATACAGATTTATACTGCTTTCCTGCATTCTCTGCTATTAACCAGTTGTAGGGACGGTTCTGGAGACCTCCTGCTTTCTGTTCGAGATGCCCACCGGTGTGGTGGCGGATTTGTATAGCCGTCGGCGCTCGGTGCTGATTGGAATGTTCCTCTACGGCCTGGGCTTTCTGATGGAGGGTGCGCTACCGTGGTTCGCGCCGGTTCTGCTGGCCCAGGTTGTCTGGGGTTGCGGTGATACCTTCATCACCGGCGCTCTGGAGGCGTGGATTGCCTCGGAGGAAGAGGACAAACCCATAGACAAGGTGTTCCTGCGGGGCAGTCAAATGGGGCAAATCGGCGGCGTTCTGGGCGTGGTGCTGGGCACACTGCTGGGAAACATAAACCTGCAAATGCCTATCATCTTGGGGGGCAGTTTGTGCTTGTTGTTGGGGCTGGTGATGGTTCGCATCATGCCAGAAACCAACTTCTCCCCTGCTATTGAGGAACGGCAGGGCTTGCTTAAAGACTTTGTCTGCCTGTTCAAGCTCAACCTGGGCTTTGTGAAAGGCGCACCTGTGTTGCTGGCGCTCTTAGCAATCACACTATGCGGGGGACTTGCCAGTGAAGGCTTTGACCGGCTCTCCACCGCTCATTTTCTGGATGACACGGTAATACCCGTTATCGGGCCGCTGAACAGCGTCACTTGGTTCGGTGTTATCAGTCTTATCGGCAACGGCTTAGGTATTCTGGCTTCTCAGTTGCTCATCGCCCGCATGGAGAAAAAAGGGACTGTCAGCCGAACCAGTGTGGTCATGTCCACCAGCGCCGGGTATATCCTGTGCCTGGTTCTCTTCGCGGTGGGGCGGAGCTTTTGGTTCATGTTGTTGGTGTTCCTGCTGGCGGGGCTTATGCGCACCATCAAGGAGCCTGTGCTGGCCGCCTGGATGAACGACCAAGTGGATGAGAAAATGCGCGCCACAGTCTTTTCCACCAGCGGACAGCTGGACTCTTTCGGGCAGATCATCGGCGGGCCTATTGTGGGGCTGGTAGCCCAGCAGGTGTCCATACCCTGGGGGCTGGTCTGTACCGCTTTCCTGCTGTTGCCCGCGCTGTTCTTAGTGCCGGTGGCGGGAAAGAAGCGGGATTGATATGGCATAGTTAAGTTTACTGACGAGCGGGAGATTACTTCCGCTCGTCTTCATTTAGTAGCGCAAAATTTGAGGACTCTTTATTTCCTTATTCGGTATAGCGGAGGCGGCTGTCAATTCGACATAATTTTCTTGTGATACTTTACCGTACATGAGCATTAGGAATAGGAATGTATCTTTGTGTGGTAGTTGTTACTTGCACAGGTATTATTGTTTCAAAAATCAGTTCCAAGCCAAATGAAGATACTCCTGAAGAAAAAGAAGAATGACCAATTCCAGTTTGCATAACTGGCAACCCAACCACAATTAAATATTCACAGCTCTACTAAGCAGGAGATCCGAAAAGGTCTCCTGCTTTTTTGCACCCTAAATTAAATGTATCACAGCTAAAACTATCGAAAACAAAATAGGCAGATACCATAAAAGAAGTTTTTCTTTGGATAGTGCTTGTCTTTTTTGAATTCATCACTTGACATTGTGGCAAAGAGCTGATGAGCCAGGACGAGCTGGCAGTTATGGATGGCGGCAAGTGCATCTTGCAGTTGCGCGGTGTGCGTCCGTTTCTTTCAGACAAGTATGACATTACCAGACACCCTAATTTCAAATACATAGCTGATGCAGACAAGCGAAATACCTTTGATATTGAAGCATTTTTGTCTGCCAGACTAAAACTCAAGCCTGATGAGGTCTGCGATGTATATGAAGTAGACACGGAGGGCGTGTAATACGGTTCCGCTGAGAAAGGAGTGATCGTATCTATTTGCCGCAACTGCCTCAGTTGAGGCCATTGGCGTACAAAGCGGACAATCGCAAGAAAAATAATGAAAAAGGAGGACAGCCGGAATCATGCCCCCGGAAACCGGGCGGCAGATTGTTCCGGCTTTTGTATGCCTATGAAACATGACAAACCTATTTTTTAATCAGATTCCGGCTAACAAACTATATGGCATTTTTTGAACAGGC
>NZ_QWGJ01000023.1:3926-29567 GCF_003435225.1 Clostridium sp. AF28-12
TTCCGGCTAACAAACTATATGGCATTTTTTGAACAGGCAATTACCGTTCTTCAGACTCTCGTTATCGCTCTGGGCGCTGGTCTTGGTATCTGGGGTGTCATCAAAAAGAACTTAATGTTATAGAAATCACAAAGTAATTTTTGACTATCTTTTCAAAAGTTCTTATATGCCGGTATAGCCTATTGTTACAGGCTTTTCCGGCATTTTTTGTTATGGAAGATATTCTCAAATCTTCTTATATCCCCGTATGTTTTGGTGTTCAAAAGTAGTATGTGGAGTAGTAAATTCTCCGTTTACTACTTATGCAATCAGCCGCTTCATTTCTGTTATCGACGTTTCGGAAGTCGTATGCGCGTAATAGTTCAGCGTCATATTGATGTTGGAATGTCCCATGATGTACTGCAATGCCTTTGGGTTCATTCCTGCATTTGCTAACGTGGTGCAGAATGTGTGGCGTAAGGTGTGCGGTGTCATTACCTTTGGCAATGCTACCTTTTGCGTTTTTGTGTATTTCCTTACAAGCCCCCGGAACATACTTTCATAGTTGACTGCCACTTTTGGCAAGCCGTTCCGGTTAAGAAACAGAAACTTTGTGTAGCCCTCTAAAATAACAGGCTGTGCATATTTTCGTTTGTTCAGCACCCGTTGAAATGCTTCCAACACTTTTTCACTCATAGGAATAACCCGATTGCCGCTTTTCGTCTTAGGCGTTTCCACATAGTAACCCACGTCTGCAATCTTCAAAAGTTGGTGGTCTACATTGATAAGCTGTTTGTCTAAGTCAATGTCAGCTTCCGTCAGTCCGCAGAGTTCCGAAATGCGAAGCCCTGTCCCTAACAGTATGATAATCTCGTCGTAGTATTTCTGATAGACTTTATCATGCTGCACAAAGGACAGAAAAGCCGCTTCCTGCGTAGGGGATAGAGGTTCCTTTGGTTCCGTATCATCTTCAAGGACTGTGTTCAACTGGAAGTCAAATGGATTTTTACGAATACAATCGTCCTGTATGGCTGTGTAAAAAGCAGCCTTTAAGGAACGCTTGTGGTTGTTGATAGTCTTGAAGCCGTAACCTTTTTCTTTCATGCGTAATGCCCATTCCTTTGCGTCGGAGAGCTTCACATTTTCAATCCGGCAGGCTCCAAGTTTATCCTCCTGCAAAATCCGCATGAGCTGTTTTCGCCCCTGCTTTGTACCATGCCGCACATTTGCCCGGTGGCGTATCTGCTTTGCGTAGAGTTGGCAGACCGTCATTTTCTTTCCGATATGGTCGATACCGTCGTCAAGGTCTTTTTGGATTTCTTTCTCTTTTTCCCTCAACGCTATATCGTCGCGTTTTCCTGCCGGGGTTTTGTCCGTAGGTACTAACTTCCAAGAATACACAAACTGCGGTTTTCCAAAGGTATCTATATATTTGTAGGCATATCTCCCGTCTTTTCTCTGGCTCTCTCCGGTGCGGAGAATACGATTTTTATTATCCCGTCTTTTTTCCGACATCGTTATGCTCCTTTCCATAATGGAAAGAGCCTTGATATGCTTGACTACATTGTACCACATTCAAGGCTCGATTTCACTATCAGATTGCGTCCACCGTATCAATCATTTTTTCAAACTGCTTACGCTTAATCTGAATACGGTTTCCGTTCATCATTACCCAGTCCGGGACGGGATTTTCTTCTGCCAGTTTCCGCAGCTTGCTTTCTCCGATACGGAAATATTTTGCGGCTTCTTCTATGGTAAGAGTGTACTTTTCCCAAATCGGCACGTCGTTATTGTTCAATTTGTCGTCCCCCTTTCTAAATGGGTCAAAAGTCAATTTGTAACATAGGCTTTAATCGGACGGCTATTAGCGTAACCTCATGGGACTTGCACCCCTCCGGCGGTCTGCCGAAGCCCTACCCATTGCCTGCGACGCTTCTAACGCTCGGACTATGGCTGTAAGGAAGTATCATTATGTATTCTGTGCGTTATCGCCCGCAAGTTGCTACACTTGCTTTGCAGCGGTGGTGTTGTTCGCTCGCTTTTCCCGTAGGAGAAAGGTCATGGCGCACCCGCCGTATGGCTCGGCACAAAAGGAACGTATCCGATTTGCCTTATGCTGCGTCGCCGTTCTATTGCGCCGCTTTCTTTGTCAAGGTTCAAAATGGCTGTGTTGCAGCATTAGCAGCGGAACGGAAAAGGGGGAGTAAAGACGTTCCACCGCCGATTGCGGTTATTTCTCTGTTCTAAAATTGAGGACAGCCATCATCAGTTTGGCTTGCAGCCGTTCCCGAATGTCGTTGTCTATACCAAAATAAACATTTCCACGCTCGTCATATAACTTTCGCATGGATAAACGGGCTATATAACCGCTGAAATGCTGCAAGACCATTTTCATAGCGTCCGGGTCGCCCTTTGTCGCTGCCACAATGACAGGATAAGGAACAAGGGCATTTTCCGGGTAGCCAGGTTGATTACCATTCGTCCCATTCATCAGCATTTTCCTCCAAATATTTTCTTAATTGTTCAAAAGAGCTTGTCCGCCTGTACTGTATTGTGCTTCTCGGTGTATTGAGCAACTCTGCAATTTCTGTATCGCTCATTCCCTCGAAATAATACAGCAATATGGCTTTGCGCTTTTCTTCCGGCAAAGTACGGATTGCTTCAAGAAGCAGCTTCGGCGTGATTTTCTTTCCGGCTTTTTCAAAGACGGTTTCAGCAGTTTCCCGTTTGAAATATTCATCAAAGGTATGTAGCTGTCGCGCTTCATCTAAGGTCATGTCGGAAAAGGTTACTTCCTTTGCCTTATGTGTACGAAGCTCTCTATGAGCGTCGCACGCTTCATTGTGCAATACCGCATTGCAATACTTCTGAAAAGAACATTGCTTATAAAACTCCCTGCTATTAGGTTCCACATTCTCACCTCCTTTCTCGTTGAAAGTTGGTGGTGCTTCCCCCTTTTCGCGGGGTAATACGGAGCTTTGAAAAAATGCCAAATATTTTCGGAAATTTTTTCAAAAATTTTTTTAAGCATACAAAATGCGCCCGTCCGCAAAAAAACGCGGACAGGCGCATAGGAATAATAAAAAGTATTTAGATGATTTAATAGTTCATATCTAAGGGTAGGAATATCCCCGGTGGCGGTCGGGCTTTTTTTGATAAATCAAAGAATGTAAGAATTTGTTGATGTGGTTTATAACTCATGGCGGCTACCTCCTAAAGCCGCCATGTCTACATGGTTAAGGGTCGTCGTACAGACAAAAAGAAACGGCGGCTCTGAAAATCAAAGCCGCCGAAATAGAATAGGCGCGTGAAAATATGGCTGCTCTGCGACGGCTTTTTTTCTTTGCCGTCGTCCGGCAGATGTTGGTTGTATCATTACTTATTTTTGATTGTTTTTTTAGATATTAAAATCAAGACAGAAAACAATCCACAAAAGAACAAACTCATAAGGCTAATAATGATTTCTCCAAAGGTGGCAGAATAATAGCCGGAAATATTGAATGTAGCAGTAATAGGATAGCAAGCCGAAAGAACATCGGATATACTTGTGAATAATCCTGCAAAAGAATAAATTACTGTAAAAATCAAAGCAAGCCAATAGCCTTTCTTTATTCTTGATACAACCGCAATAACAGGTGCAATAGCAAAGAAAATCCCAATGCCGTCAAGTAAATAGATTTTGAAAAAACTTAAAATCATTTTGATAGACAAGCCCCTAAAATGCAAAATAACTTCAACTAAAAATGTAATGCCGAAAAGCAGCAAATAAAAGAGTACGCTAAATGCAAAAGTAATAAGTAATTTTGCAATCGTCATTTTAGCTTCACTTATTGGAATTAAGCGTAATGATTTAATAGTATCTTCTTGTTCCTCACGACAAATCATATAGCTCCCCAAAAGTGCAATAACCGCAGGAAGAACAAAAAAAGTTGCTAAAGACTGTGCTGCGTTCATAAACCACCCTGCGTCATCTATATAGCGTTTTTCCCCAAAAGAAAACTGCCCTTGAGTAAAAACAATAATTGCAACCATAATAACTGCGAATATGGCGACCAACACAATTTTTGAACGTCGGAGTTTTTGATGTTCTGCCCAAATCAATTCTTTCATCATTCAATCACTCACTTTCTATGCTTTAAGGAAATGTACGCAAATACGATAGAAACAATAGTCCATATACCGATACAAAAAAGTGCAGCCGGAATATTGACTTCCTGTGCCAAAATAACACCGGGAATATCTCGCATGATAATTGCTGTTGCACTGGATAGAGGGTGTAGGTACATATTAACCATAAGCAAAATAAAGCTAAGAAAGGTGTAAACCAGTGTCACACATACAGGGAGTATATAGTTCTTCCCGGCAGCTGCAACCGCTAAAAGTGGTAATATGGAAAATGCGGTAAGTATGGCGATTTCAATACATTTCTTAAATAGATAACTGATACTATTCCATTCAAAGGTTATATAACCGGGAAGCATACCGAAAAATACAGACGCTATGGCTGTAAGCAACATAAAACAAACGGAATAAGACAGTACAACAATAAATTTGCTAAAAAAATATCCTGTCTTGCTAATCGGTATAATCCACAACTGTTTGAGCATATCGTTTTGATTTTCGTCATACATGAGCATAGTAGAAACCAAACCCAATACAACAGGAAGTATAATCCAAGCTGTATAGCTGAATGTAGTCCACTTATAAAATTGTAATGGTTCAATAACTGTTTTATCAGCACTTCTGAAATAAAAAACTGCAAGAAGTGGCATGAAAAGAGCGGATAACAGCATTAACACAATAAATTTTTTTCGACGCAGTTTAAGAAACTCTGCCTGTATCAGCCTAAGCAATTCCTTCTCCTCCTGTGATTTTTTTGAAATAGTCCTCTAATGTATCATTGCATAGCTGAGAACTGATAACAGCTATATCCTGTACCACAAGAGCTTTATTGACAGCAGCCATATCCAACGAAGTGTCATAAATCCGCAGGGTGTGTTCGTCCTGTACGGAATATTCGGTAACCCCAAACTGCCTTTCCAAAACAAGAGAAGTTTTCGGTATATCAGAAACTTGCAGAAGTATATACTTACTGTTTTTCTTTTGTAGCTCATTCATGCTGTTTTCTTCCAGTAGTACACCATGGTCAATAATGCCGATGTCATCAGCCAGTAGTGCAATTTCGGACAGAATATGACTGGAAATGAGAATTGTTTTTCCGCGCTCGATACTTAAAGTCTTAATAAAGTCCCTTACTTCTGCAATGCCTATCGGGTCAAGACCGTTTGTGGGTTCATCTAAGATTAGCAGTTCAGGGTCATGTAAAATAGCATTTGCTATTCCAAGACGCTGCTTCATTCCAAGAGAATACTTGCTAAACAATTTTTTGTCCCGATAAGGCAGACCGACAATCTCCAAGGCGTTTTTTACTGCATTTGGCGCAGCAGTACCGCGCAGTTTTGCAAATATCTCCAAGTTTTCCGTACCTGTTAAATTCGGATAAAAGCCGGGTGTTTCAATAATAGCACCAATCCGGGGATATACTCTTTTTTCCCTCCCTTTGATATTTTGACCGAATACGTCTACTTCGCCGGAAGTAATATCGGTCAACCCCAAAATCATTTTCATAATTGTGGTTTTACCCGCCCCATTACGCCCCAACAGCCCATATATCTGTCCTTGTTTCACATGAATATTAACAGAATTGACTACCGTTTGCTCTCCATAAGTTTTTGTCAGTTGTTTTGTTTCAATTACATATTTATTCATCATATATCCTCACTTTCAATAGGTCTGTTTCCGCAATGCAAGTACGGAAACAATGGCTGAAATACTTCCAATTACCAAAAGAGAAATTAAACAGATATTCGGAGATATAGTTATTTCTATTCCTCCCGCCCATTTCTTAACCATTTCTGCTGCGTCAGATGAAATATAGGGATAAATTCCCATAACACTCGCCAGTGGGTGCAGTCCCATAATCCCCGACGGAATAAGCACGACAGGCACAAGATAAAGTAATGCAGCCCCAATCGGTAGAACATATCCC
Source organism: Clostridium sp. AF28-12 (assembly GCF_003435225.1). Taxonomy (NCBI): domain Bacteria; kingdom Bacillati; phylum Bacillota; class Clostridia; order Eubacteriales; family Clostridiaceae; genus Clostridium; species Clostridium sp. AF28-12. The sequence goes on from NZ_QWGJ01000023.1 coordinate 9,955, forward strand.
TTTGCCAATGTTGCTAAAAAAATAACGGGGAGCATTGCAAGTGGAACTAACACGCCACCGGCTAAAAATAATAATCCCGCCTGTAAAATTGTTTCCGTATTCAAATCTGTAAAGCCGCCTGCAAGAAAGCCGCCAAGAATACAGATTGCAAAAGTAAGCAGACATAGTGCTAATGACATAAAAATTACCACTGCTATCTTTGAAAAATAAAGTTGCGTTTTGGAAATCGGAATAATCAGAAGTCCTTTTAAGGTATCATTTTTCTGTTCATCAAAGAACAATGTGGTTGCAAACATACTCAACACAATAGGCAGAAACAAACTTGTAAGGTTCTTAAATGCCAATGTGTATAAATCACTAAAACTATTCATTAGTGAGCTACTTCTTGATATACTGAAAGCACGTTCAACTGCGAATATTCCTAAAATTGCAGTTAGAATAAAGATACCTAAGACTGTCTTATTGCGTTTCCATTTCAGCATTTCAGTAGAAATGATAGTCATTGTCTTTTCCTCCTTTCTACCTCCCATTATATAGTATCAACCTTGCCATAACCTTGCCGAAACCTTGCTTTTTTCTTGTTTTATAGCAGGAAAGCCCCGCATTATTTACAGGGCTTTGGGAAGCAATATAGTAAATACAGTCCCTTTATCAGAGCTGTTTTCAGCGGTAATGGTTCCTTTGTGAACACTGATAAGCTCTTTAGCAATCGCCAGTCCTAAACCATTTCCCTTTGCAGACCGCGACTGGTCGCACTGGTACATTCTTTCAAAAATATGTGGCAGCTTATCGGGAGCTATTCCTTTTCCATTATCTGAAATTATAATTTTAGCTTGTTGTATATCTTCACAAATATGCAGTGCCATTTTATCTCCCGCACTATGGATAATAATATTTTGAAAAAGATTGTTAAGTACGCGGGTATATGCGTTTACATCTATGTGAATAAAATACTCTGTTTCGGGTATGACAAACTCATATTCAAAATGATTGCTTTCTAAGACGGGAATCCAATCCGCTATAATGTTGCGGGATAACTCGTTAAGGTCAAATTTTTCAAAATGAAAAATCTGCTCTCCGGAATCCAGTTTTACCCATTCAAACAAATTTTCCACAAAGGATTTCATATAGTGGGCTTTTTCATGTGCGACATGGATATATTCGTCCTTTTCCTCTCCAATAACAATTTTGTTTTCAACCGCTTCCAGATAACCTACAAGAGAAGCAAGCGGGGTCTTTACATCATGTGAAAGACTTGTCATCAGCCGTTTATATGCCTGTTCAGATTGTCTTTGCCGTATAAGCTGCGCCTGACTGTTTACTGCTATTTTGTTAATGTCATAGCAAATTGTTTTTGTCATATCGTTTTCGCCTGCTAAAATACGTCGGTTCAAATTCCCGCCCTTTATATCATCTAAGGCGTCTTTTATCAGCGCAAGCTGTGTCCGCACACGCCGTAAGACAAAAAGGAGATACATAATAATAAGCAGCATAAGGGCTATCACTATGAAAAGATAAACATTTATATCCATGTTACGCCTCCTTGTTAAAACGGTAGCCGACACCCCGGACAGTTAAAATGTAAAAGGGGTGGTCGGGGTCTGGCTCAATCTTTTTCCTTAATTTGCTAATAAAAGACATAATATTGCTATCATCAAAAGCGTATTCTTCCTCCCATACCTGTGAATAAATTTGTTTTTTGGTAAATACTCGTCCTTTGTTGGAAGCAAGAAAGAGAAGTAAATCAAATTCTTTTCCTGTAAGCAAAACGGGAATATCTTTGACCGTAACTGTACGATTTAATTTGTCAATTACCATATCTTTCAACGATATGCTGTCTATGTCTGCCGTAAAGGGGTTTAAGGTGGTATATCGCCGGATAAGGGAATTGACACGCGCCAAAAGCTCGTTAATACCAAATGGCTTTGTCAAGTAGTCGTCTGCTCCCAGTCGCAGACCGAAAACCTTATCTTCTTCGCTGCTTTTTGCAGTAAGCATAAGCACCGGGATATTGCTTGTATCTCTAATTTTTTGGAGAATCTGAAACCCGTCTATATCCGGCAGCATTACGTCCAAAATAATAAGGGAATAGCTATCTTTATTTTCATCAATTAGACGAACCCCCTCAATACCGTTATATACAGTTACGGCTGATAATTTTTCCTGCTCTATGCACTTTTTCATAAGAGCGCAAAGCTCTTTATCATCATCTATAATCAAAACTTTATTCATGGTGCAGCTCCTTTCCTCGTTTTGTTCTCCCGTCAATCGGTTTTTCAGCGTCCTTTGGTATCAGCCACATATATCCAAGTTTTGAAACACCCGGTATGCGGTTTTCTCTGCAAAGTACCTGTACCCGCCTTTCAGAAATTCCCCATTTCTTCGCTGCTTCGGGGCAAGACATATATTCCATAACACCCAAGTCCTTTCTACAAATCATATCAGTATAATTATAGTCGGACATACGAATAATAGCAAGTATATAAATATGAATTATTATGGCTAATTAGTGGAACTGTATAGACATATCCAAGAAGAAAGGGGAACAGTAAAATGTAACTGGGTGAATAAATATGGCAAAAAGACCAGTAGAAAAATATGACTTCAAAGCCTTTGGAGAAGCGATAAAAGCTGCGCGGACAGGACGCAAGGAAAGCCGCAAACAGGTAAGTGATGAAATGTATATTTCCCCTCGCTACCTTGCGAATATTGAGAATAAAGGACAGCACCCCAGTCTGCAAATCTTTTTTGAGCTTATGCTCCGTTACAATATATCCGTAGACCAGTTTCTTTTAGATACGCCCGTCGGAAAAGATACAAAGCGGCGGCAGCTCGACGCTCTGCTTGATGATATGAGCGATAACGGCATACGGATTGTAACAGCAACCGCAAAGGAAATTTCAGAAGTCGAAAAAGAGGACAAATAGAAACGTCCGGCAAAATTGAATATGGATTTTCGGAAGCGTTGTAATCTTTTTTGAGATTGCAGCGTTTTTCTTTTGCATAAGTTCGGCAAAATGGTTTTTTCTCCGTAGAGGGAAATAAGGACATAAAAGATAAAAAACTTTCTTAGCAAGCATAGGAAAAGAGTACCCTTTTCCGTATTTTCGCCCTCCCGCCCTGCGGTGCGTCGGTTAAAAATTGCTTGTTGGGAAGTGTCCCAAACCCTCGGAATGGAAAGGAACGATTGCATGAACGGACGCAAAAGAAAAGTACAAATCAAATTCTATGTAACAGAGGAAGAACGGGCATTGATTGAACAGAAAATGAAGCTCGTCCCTACCCAAAATATGGCGGCGTATCTTCGCAAGATTGCCATTGACGGGTATATCATTCAGACAGACCATAGCGACATAAAAGCCATGACAGCGGAGATACAGAAAATCGGGGTCAACGTCAATCAGATTGCAAAGCGTGTCAATGCGACAGGCAGCGTCTACCAAGAGGACATAGAGGAAATAAAGGGGGTGCTTGCGGAGATATGGCGGTTACAAAGATTAAGCCTATTAAAAGCACGTTGAGCAAAGCCCTTGATTATATCCAAAACCCGGATAAGACAGACGGGAAAACGCTTGTGTCCTCCTTTGGGTGCAGCTATGAAACGGCAGATATTGAGTTTGAATATACTTTGTCGCAGGCTCGGCAGAAAGGGAACAACTTAGCCTTTCATCTGATACAATCGTTTGAACCGGGAGAGGTGGACTGTGAGAAAGCCCACACAATCGGAAAACAGCTTGCCGACGCGGTAACAAAGGGACAGCATGAATACGTCTTGACTACCCACGTAGACAAAGGGCATATCCATAACCATATCATTTTTTGTGCGGTCAACTTTGTTGACTACCATAAGTACAATTCCAATAAGCGCAGTTACTACGGCATACGGAACATAAGTGATAAGCTGTGCAGGGAAAACGGGCTGTCCGTTGTCATTCCGGGTAAAGGCAGTAAGGGAAAAAGCTATGCAGAATATCAAGCGGAAAAGACGGGAACAAGTTGGAAAGGCAAGCTAAAAATTGCCGTTGATACACTTATCCCCCAAGTAGCAAGTTTTGAAGAATTATTGCAGCGGTTACAGGCGGCGGGCTATGAGATAAAGCCGGGAAAATATATCTCCTGCCGCGCTCCCGGACAGGAACGCTTTACCCGCATAAAAACCCTCGGTGCAGATTATACAGAGGAAGCAATCAAAGAACGGATTGCAGGCAAGCACACAAAGGCAGCGAAAGCTCCCAAAGAGCAGCGCGGCGTATCGCTGCTTATCGACATTGAAAGTAGTATCAAGGCACAAGAGAGCCGGGGCTATGAACAGTGGGCGAAAATCCATAATCTGAAACTGGCTGCAAAAACTATGAATTTCTTGACAGAACACAAGATTGAGCAGTACGCGGATTTAGTCAGCCGGATTGAAGAAATAAATGCGGAAAATGAAAAGACAGCAGACGCATTAAAGAGCGTGGAGAAACGTCTTGCAGACATGGCGGTGCTGATGAAGCACGTTACCACCTACCAAAAAACAAAAACCGTCTATGAAGCATACCGCAGGGCAAAGGATAAGGACACATACCGGGCAAAGCAGGAAAGCAGTCTGATACTCCATGAAGCGGCGGCAAAGGCATTGAAAGCGGCGGGCGTTACCAAGCTCCCCAATCTTGCCGCCATGCAGGAAGAATACGGGAAGCTCCAAGCGCAGAAAGAAGCCCTTTACACTGATTATGGCAAGCTGAAAAAACAGGTCAAGGAATACGACGTTATCAAACAGAACATAGACAGTATTTTAAGACTGGAAAAAGAACCGGAACGGGGCAGGGAAACCGAACGCTTACAGTAGAAATATCTATAAAAGCGTGGTAGGATAAAGGTATTCCAATATAGACAGGAGCGTGAAAACATGGCAGACCAAACGATACCCGATTATGAAACCATAAGCGCCGCCGTTACCGGAGAAACATGGGCGGTGGAAAAGGTGCTTATGTGCTACAAGGACGAAATCGACAGGCAGGCAACTGTAAAGAAACGTCAGCCGGACGGAACATTCAAACTGGAAATTGATGAAGATATGCGCCAGTATATCACAATGAAGCTGATAGAAGCCCTCCCCCAGTTTCCCCTTGAAGAAATGGAAAGAGAGGAAAAAAGAAATCGGGACAAAAAATCATAAAAAGGTAGACGGGAAGCTGCTGCGGACAGATAAGCAGTTCCGGCATTTGAAGCAACGGCAGAAAGAAACTATCAGTACATGGCTTTATGAGGAATACCGCCGTCTTTGGATAGAAAAGGGACAGGAGCCGCATAAGTACAACAACCGGGAAATCGTTGCCGCTGTTATGGAACGGATAGAAGCTGCGGGGATATGGCTGCCGGAACAGGAAGTAACAAAATATTTTTACCGCAGGAAAACCCATTACCGGAACCGGATAGAAAAAGAATTACAGCCGAAGCCGGAAATGCAGGATAAAGACAGTCAGACACAAAAAGAACAGGGCGCAGGAAGCCAGTAATGACCTCCCGCACCCTGTTCTTTTATAGGTACTGATTTTAAAATGTTACGCAGTAGAACCCCCATTTTAAGGGAAAAGGTATTCTGTATCGCCTATGCCAGTTTCACGTCATTTATGCCCTGTAAATCAAGGCTTTTTTTGCCCTTATCGCGTAACCGCCGCACGCCGTTTCCTCATGCGCTCGGCTGCCTGTCTGCGGGTAATCCGCTTCCGGCAGTCCGGGCAGTATTTGACGCTGTTCGATTTTGATACAAAGAACGTGCCGCACTCGGTACAACGCTTTTTGTCCTCTGTCTTGAAAAGCTCTGCATACAGTAGCTTATCAAGAGGAAGTACGGCAATTTGAAACCACTTGCATAAAAGCGAACAGGAAATGAGCTGCGGGCAGACACATTCCTCCCCGTCGTCCAGTAAGATACAGTGTCCGCGCTCGCAGTTGCAGCACTCCTTTTTTACAAGGCTGTTGACTTTTCGGCTCTGTGGCGGCGTAAGCCGCTTACCCCCGGTCATACTTCATCAGCGGCGAAAATGGCAAGCTCCGCATACTCGTTTTCTGTTAGCGGGGAAATTTTCTGTAAGGTGCGTTCTGCAAAGGGGCGCATATCCTCGTCCATGAACGGCAGCGCAGCCGTCATATTTTCCATAAGCTGTGCTTTGCTTCCCTCATGGTAAATACTCAACAGGTTCATTTCTTCAACGGTCAGTCTAATCATGCTCATACCTCCAATTCGTGATGTTTTGATTTTGCTGTCTTTTTCGGGACTTTTGGGGATTTTTCTGTTTGTAACTGCGCCCGGACAGAGGGAGGGGACTGTTTCATCTCTTTATTCCTCTCGCTTTTATCTATCAGCGCATAAACTCCATGCCTGCCCTCCAACGTAGATAAGGAAAGGCTTTTGTAAGGGAGCATGGAAAGCAGCCGTTCCATATCCTTATCCGTTGCCAGTGGAACAAAGTAGGGAGAAAGTTCTACCGCACAATGGGTCTTTTCGGGGCTGTCCGGTTCTCCAAGCCCTTTTACATTTTCCACAATCCGGCGGGCTTCTGTTTCAATCTGTCTATCATGCAGGGCGGCGATATGTAACTGAAAATCCCTCTGCGTATGCGGTGTTCGTTTTTTCTGCTGTTCCCTCAAAAGGCTTTTTAAGGCTTCCGGGTCGTTTGGCTGTGCTTCAAAACGTATAAACTTTCCAAGTTGCGGGTCAGTGTCCCCGTCAAAATATTGTCCGGCAGGCTTTGTCAGCTCCCCATGCTCATAAATCAGCGTGTAGTTGTCGGCAGGGATTGATTTTTCGATTACTTCCCGGAAATGCTGCAAATAATCCAGTTCATAAAGATTGCCCTTGATTTTTTCCTGCTCTGTGCCTGTCAGTTCCACCGCATAGGCAAGGATAGTATCGCGGGTCTGTTCCCCGTAAAACCGCCATGTATTATGCTGCCTTGTGTCCTTTAGAAAAACGTCCCGTTCCCGGAAGCAGCACGTCCCGGACGGGCGGGAAAACCACAAAAGCCGTTTGTCCTCCGGGATAAGGCTTACCGCCGCTTTCCGCAAAATCTGTTTGTCTATGTCAAAATCGCTCTGATAAAAAGCGGTGTTCTGTTTCATTATGGCTTCAAGGGAAGCAATAACGTCCACATTTTCAAATTTTTGTAACTTCATAGGTCAGCTCCTTTCCAAATCCTGTGTTTTCTGTCTTGCCTGTTTCTTCGGTGCCTGTTCTTTCGCTGCTTTAAGCTGCGCCCGGATAGAGGACTTTTTCTCCGGCTCTGCCTGTTTCTTTTCTGCTTTGAGGGCTTCGGCGTATTCTGCAAGGGAAATCTGTCCTCCGGCTTTTGCTTTTTCTTCCAGTTCCGTAGCGGTCGGGGTGTTGTTTATCTGCCCGTCAATCATGTTGTAATTCTGCTCGGTGGTCTGTTCGGCAGCTTTCAGATAATTTTCCGGCTGCAAAAACTCCGGCACGTCCTTATAACCGAAGCTGTCTACATAGTGGGCGGTGTCCTGTCCGTTCTGATGAAGTACCACCACGTCGGAAACGGAAAGGCTGTGTCCCTTAAAATCTTTCGGGTGGTCGATATTAAAGCGGGTGTAAATATCTTCAAGGGAAGTCCCCGGCGTAAGAGGTGCGGAATAGACAAGTGTATAGTTTTTCGCGTCTACCCGGTGTCCGGCGGCAATCAGACGGTCGTAAGGCTCAAAACGCAAGTCCCTTGTTTCGTCCCCGCCTTTTATCTGATAAATGGAAAAGGTGTCTTTATCCTGTGGGGCTTCCTGCTCCGGCTGCCCTTGTGCGAATTGTTCCTGTGCAGCTACCTTTTGCGCCCGGATATGCGCCCGCTGTAACTCGGTAGGCTTTTCCCCGGTAAGAGGTGCAATCGCCTTGACATAATCAGCCGCATAATAGGCGTTACTGGTAAGCTGCCGCTGCCATGCCCCGGCTTTTGGCGACCAACGGAAGCCGTTGCTTTTTAAGGCTTCCCGCGTAGCTTCGTCCGGCTTATCCTCAAAGAAGATTTGCAGACGGTTCGCTTCGGTGTTTGCTTCCACCTTGCCGCCGTCGAATTCCCAACCCACAAAACCGATTTCTTTTTGCTGTGAAAGGGATTTGATACGGTCTTTCACGCGCCGGATTTCCGCGCTGTTGTTGGATAACGCCCAAGTCGCAAAGGGCTTGTCCCCCAAATGCCAACTGCTCGCCATGTCCGCTTTTAATTTTTCAAGCTGTTCCGGCAACAAATGCGGGCAGCCGTCAAGGGTCTTGTGCTTACGGTAATAGGCGTTTACGGCTTTCATGGTTTCCTGTGATTTTTCAAGGCTTTCCAGTTTCTTTTCTAACTTCTGTACTGCCTGCGGGTCGTCTGCACTGATACCGCCCATGCCGGTACTGCGGATTTTATCAAGAAGTCCTTGTATGTCCTGCCATTCCCGGTAATTGCTGTCGCGGGCTGCGTTCTGCTTTTCTTTCTTCCTTGTGGGGAAGTTAGAGCCGCCCGCAATGAGGATAGAGGGAACACGCGCGTCAATCTCATAGCCTTTGTTCATGTTCGCCGCCAGTTTCCGGGCGTAGGTGTCAAGCAGGCTGTCGATTTTCTCATGGTACATCGGGTCTACCCGCTGTTTCTGCCTTTCTGCAAGCTGTACGGCTTCATCTACATAGTGCCTGTATTCAGCCGTCGCGCTGCCTTGCTTATAATCGGAAAAACTGTTTGCGTCCTTTGCACGTTTGGCGGCAGCTTCGTTGATTGTGTAATAAGGTGCGGCGGGTGCAGCTTGTTCCGGCTGTGGTGCTTCGCTGCTTGCGCCTGTATCAGCTTCCGGCTCGGTCTGTGCTTCTTTTTCCTGTACCGGGGCTGTTTCTTCGGGAAGCTCCGGCGCGGCTGCTTCTGCTTCGGGCTGTATGGTAGCTTCCTGTGGGGTCTGTGCCTGTTCGGTGGTCTGTTCCTTATCCTGTGCCTTTTGGATTTCTGCAAAATGTCCGTCTATGGTATCAATCAGACTTGCGGCGGTGCTGCGGATTGTTTCAAGAGAGCCTTTCAGTTCTGCAAGTTCTTTTCCGCTGCTCCACCCGGCGATATATCCAAAGGAATAGTCCGACGTATCAAGCCCGTAGTGTTGGCAAACGGCATAGGCGACGCTTTCTGCCTGTACCTCGCGGGTGCGACGGTCGGGACGTTCCGGCGCGTCTTTGTCTATGTCATGGAGTGTCGCATGGGCAATTTCATGGATAGCGGTCTTGATATTCTGCAATTCGTCCATGCCCTCGTTGATGAGAATACACTTTTCCTCATAATTGCAGCGTCCTTTTATACTGCCGCTTAGTGCTTCAAATCCCATAGCAAAGGGGGAAGTTTTTTCAAGGGCAGCGAAAAAATCCTGATACTGTTCCACGTCGCCCGTAAGCTCCTTTATCCCAAGGTCGGGCAACTCCTTACCCTCGGTCTGCGACACGTCAAAAACAGATACCACACGAAAGGCGGGGATTTGGATTTCCTTTTCCTCGGTAACGGCTTTCCCGTTCTTATCGAAAACAGGCTTTTGCGTGTCCGGGTCGATTTTTTCCACCTGTTTCTTAACGGTAAAGGGCGCGGGCGCAATTATCTTGATAGCTTTTTCCCCCGGCTTTACATGGCGGTCAAATTCCTTTTCCCATTGTTTATAGCCTTTTACAAGGTTGCCGCCCTGCATGGCGATAAGGATTGTATTGTTTAGGCTGTAATCATGGAATTTAGACATAGTACGCAGATAGTCGGCGTAACGGTCGCTTTCATAAATCCCCAAAATGCCCTGTTCCAGTCGGTCGGTAATCTCTTTCATTTTGTTGGCGGGCTTTTCGGAAGATAGGATAATCGGGAGAACCGGGGGCTGCTCTGTGGCAGTGGTCGGTATGGCTGCGGCAGCGTCAAGGTCTGCCTGTTCCTTTTCCTGTACTGGCGGCTGCGGTGTTACCCGATATTCCTCCGGCACGTCCCGTCCGTCATACCACTGTGTAAAAGTGTTGCGGTTGTTGTAGATATATCCCTGCTCGGTAAATCTGCCCCCGTCATTGATAGCAGCGTCCCGCCCGTATTCCTCATAGAGAAAATAGTTTTTTGCTTCTTCCGGCAGCTCCAACTCGTCCAGTTCTTCAATCAGATAATGCCCGTAATCTTCCTCGGTTTTTACGGACGGATAAATCCAGTAACAGTCAAGATTTTGTGCAAGGTTTATAATGTCCTGCAAGTCCCTTGTATGGTCGCCGTATGTGATAGCCGCAGCAAATTTTTCCCGGTCGTCGTCAAACTGCATTTTCAAAAGCTCGCCCAAATAGTTCAGTTCGTCAAGGCTTTCAAGCTCGGTCAATTTCCCTGCCAGTCCCGGAATAGAGGACTGATATTCTGTGATGTGCAGCTCCCCGTAGTTTTTGCCGTCTATCCCGATACGGTCAAAGACTTCTTTCAAATGTTCAGCAGTCGTGGGGAATGATACCCATTCGCCCGCAGGTCTGCCCTCGGTGTACTTTCCAAGATTAGAAAGATACCCGCTTAAAATCGTTTCTTCCATGCGCTCACTCCTTTCTTTCTCAATCATGCGGTGCATAAGCTCGTAGTCCTCCATGCTCATGCTCCCGTCAAATAGATAGGGGTCGGGTTCTTCGCCGCCCCGGTAGGCTTTTTCAGAAAAAGGCAGCCCCGCAGCGTGGGCGGCGGCTCTTGCTTCCTCGATAAGCTCCGGCGGCAGCCTGTCGTCGTGGGCTTCGATAAATTCCCCGATATTGCTATATCCGTTTTCGTAGTGGCGGCGCACCCCGGCGGTCAGTTCGTCAAGGTTCCTGTCCTCGCCAAGATAGCCGGAATAATAGCCGTTTACCACAACGGCGGCAGGGTCAGCCTGTTTGATTTCTTCCATGCGGCTTCTGTCCTCCGGGTAGAGAATATCGCCCATTTCAAGGTGGAAATATTCCGCGTTCCAAGAACGTCCCGTTTTCCAAAACGCCACCCAAGCGATACCGTCCCTTAATTCTTCTTGATAGTCTTTTACGGTGTCCCGTAAATTTGCCATGTGTAACCTCCTTTCCCAAAGGCAGCGCGGACGCTGCGCTTTCCAGTTTCATCATTCAGTACCCCGCGCCCGCGTTTTTGCCAAAGAGTTTAGATATTTTTTCAAGATTTCAGAGGGTTTGGGAAACTTCCCAACAAGCAAAAATCCCCGCCGTTCTCGGTAGAGAAAGCAGGGATTTTACGGAAAAGGGTACTCTTTTCCTATGCTTGCTATTCAGTTATTTTTTCTTCGGAAGCTCCACCCGGTAGTTGACATATTTCCCGCCCGTATCAGCCAATACGATAGTTCCGTCGTAGGTCTTGCCAGTCTTTGGGGAATAGAGCTTTTTCACATTTACCTTGCCGGATTGTAAGAGCGCGGCGGCAATCTTCGGGGTAAAGGTTACTTTTCGTTCTTCAAAGAAACGGTCATTTTTCCACATGGTAAAGATACATTCCTTATTGCTGCAATAGTAATTCTTCTTGCCCTCATAGACAGGAGAACCGCAGCGGGGGCAGCTTCCCAACGCTTCCCGTTCCGGCTTGAACATCTGCGCTTTATCATCAGAAAGAAACGGGTACGTCTTTACCAGTTCCCGCGCCATATTCTCAATACCCTCCATAAATGCGGCGGGGTCTGCCTTGCCTTTTGCAATCTGTGTCAGATTGTTTTCCCATTCTGCGGTAAGCTGCGGGCTTGTCAAGGTGTCCGGCAGGACGCACACAAGGTTGATACCGTCCTTTGTGGGAAGTAGCTGCTTGCCTTTTCGCTCCACAAAACCGCCCTTTACCAGTTTTTCAATGACGGCGGCGCGGGTGGCGGGAGTTCCAAGCCCTTTGCGTTCTGCGTCCGGGTCGGTGTCCTCGCTTCCGGCGTGCTCCATAGCAGAGAGCAGCGACGCTTCGTTGTGAGGTTTTGGCGGTGTTGTGTCATGTTCCGTTACCGTTGCCGCCGGATTTTCAAAGGTCTGTCCCTCGGTAAATGGCGGCAGGGTCTTTTCTGTGTCGCTGTCTGCGTCGTCCGTTTCGGGCTTGTTCTTTAAGGCTGCCCGGTAACGGCGGTCAATCTCTTTCCAACCGTCGTACAGCACTGTTTTTCCCTTTGCGGTAAAGGACTGTCCGGCACATTCAAATGTAGCCGTAACCGCTTCAAAGGTATGTACTGCGGCGGTCGCCATGAGCAGACGCGCCCCGGCAAGGGTAAGGATATTCCTTTCGCTTTCCGGCAGCGTGGCAAGGTCGGTCTTTGCAAGCTCCATAGTCGGGATAATGGCATGGTGGTCTGATACCTTTTTACTGTTCAGCACTTTTGCAAGCTCCGGCGCAAAGTCCATGCCCGCCATAAAAGAAAATTTCCCACAAAGCAGCTTGATAATGCCCGCCGCTGTGTCGCCCATGTCGTCGGTCAGAAATGCGCTGTCGGTTCTCGGATAAGTAAGCAAACGCTTTTCATACAGGGCTTGTGCAAGGTCAAGGGTCTGCTTTGCGGTATATCCGAACAGGCGGTTTGCTTCCCTCTGCAAAGAAGTAAGGTCAAAGAGCTTCGGCGGGGCTGCGGTCTTTTTCTCTTTCACAAGGGAAGTACAGACTGCTTTTGACGCTTCACAAGCAGCTTTCAGCCTGTCAGCTTCGGAACGGTCAGACAGTTTTTCGCTTGCAGCTTCCGCGCCGGATAAGGACAGGCGCACATGATAGTATTTTTCTTTCTTGAACGTGGTAATCGCCGCGTCCCGGTCAACAAGCATTTTTAAGGTCGGGGTCTGTACGCGTCCCACATTCAAGGTATGGTTGTAAAGGACAGAAAAAAGACGGGTGGCGTTGATACCGATTAGCCAGTCAGCCTTTGCCCTGCATAATGCGGAAGCAAAGAGCGCGTCGTATGCTTCGCCGTTCTTCAGATGAGAAAAGCCCTCTTTGATAGCAGCTTCTTCCATTGAGGAAATCCACAAGCGGCGCGTGGGCTTCCTGCACCCGGCAACTTCGTAGACAAAACGGAAAATGAGTTCTCCCTCGCGCCCCGCGTCGCAGGCATTGACGACTTCGGAAACGTCTGCCCGGTGCATAAGTTCCTTTAAGGTCTTGAATTGCTTTTCCTTGTCAGAAGCAACGGTGTACTTCCATTCCTGCGGCAAAATCGGTAAGCTGTCATAGCTCCACTTTTTATACTGCTCCCCGTAGGCGGCAGCTTCGGAAAGCCCTACCAAATGTCCCACGCACCAAGAAACGATATAGCCGCTTCCTATGAGAAATCCGTCTTTCTTTTCCTTTGCCCCAAGTACGGCAGCGATTGTCTGTGCCACACTGGGCTTTTCTGCGATAACTAAAATCAATGATAATTCCTCCTTTTATCGTTCGGTCTGTCGTTTGTTTTCCAGTTTTCTCATACAGTACCCCACACAAGGGGACTGCCCCTTGTAAGGGCAGCCCGCGCAGCGTGGGGAAGAAATCTCCGGCGGGGATTTTTCCCGTTTGCCATAGTCCGGCTTCTGTATCATCATCTTTTCAAAGGGATTGTCGGTAAACAGGGTCATACTTCCTCGTCCTCCGTTTCTTCCTCTTTGGAAACTTCCCCGGTATCTGCTTCCGGCTCGTCCTCGTCGTAATCCTCAAAGTCAAAATCTTCAAGGTCGGTGCTTCCTTTCACGTTATGCTTCGGTTTTACAAACTTAAAGTAGTAGAACGCCGCGCCGCCACCAAGCAGCACAAAGAGGACTAAGGCAAGCACCGCGCCGGGATTGCCGTCTTTTTCTTTGGGTTCTTCCGGCTGCTCGGTGGGTGTTGGCGTGGGTTCCTTGCCTGTGCAGCCTGTCAGAGTAGTTGCACATACCGGGCAGGACGTATTTACCTTTCCGACTTCGCATTTTTCCGTACAGTTGCAGACTTCCGGCTTTTTCGTGGCTTCCCCGGTTTCGGTCAGTGCCATAAGGTCGGCTTCGTCCACTTGATTAAGGAAATGTACGGTCTGTTCCCCCTCGGTTGCCCGGTCAATGAGGATATAAAAGTAGTTGCCGCCTTTGGTGGTAACAGTGATAAGCTGCTTATTGCCGCCGAAATCGTCCACCAGTGTTGCGTTGCCCTTTGGGGTAAGGGGCGGCGTTTCCGGTTCTTCCACCACTACATTGCTGTCGTTGGTCGCGTCCTCTGTGGGTGGCTCTGCGGCTGTTCCCTGTGCATAGGCAGGGACAGAAAAACCGCCCATAAGGATAAGGGCGGCACAAAGGGCAGTCATGGTCTGTTTGAGTTTATTTTTCATCTGCATTGTCCTCCTGTTCTTCGTAGTCTGCCGCTTCGGTAGCGGGTGCGGCGTTCATGCCGGGAATACCGCCGCCGGACAGCATAGCATTTAATTCCTGCGGGGTAAGTCGCATAGCGCGTACAAGCTGCACGATTTCAAGGTTTTCCGCTTCGGTTTTCTGCGCTTCCAGTCCTTTTAACTTGTTCTGATACTCTGTGATTTTCTCGCGGGTCTTTGCGATTTCCTTATTGATACGGTCGATTTTGTTGTTTGCCATAAAATAAATTCTCCTTTCTTTTCGGGGCTGCTTACCAGTTCATCAGCCCGTAGCCTTTGATACATTGATAGTTGAGGTCATAGCTTTTAATCTTGCAGGCGTCGCCGGAATTGCCCTCAACGGTATAGACGTGGCTTCCGTCCCTGCCAAGCACAAGCCCCACATGGTCGGCAACGCCGTCTAAATCCCAGTCGAAAAAGATAGCGTCGCCCGGTGCGATATTCTCATAGCCGCGTGCGCCCCATTGTCCCCTTGACTGGAACCAAGGAACGCCCTGCCATTCGCAGCCCGCAAAGCGGGGTTCGCTTTTTCCGGCTTGATTGTAGCACCATGACACAAAGCAGGCGCACCATTCCACGCGGCTGTTAAATCCGTACCAAGACCAGTAAGGGTAGCCGCCCACGTTTCCGACCTGCTGTTTTGCAAGCTCCATAAGCTCCGGGTTTCCGGGACGTGTGCCGTTTACAAACTCCACGCCGCTTAAATCCTCGGACGGGCTTCCGTCGGGAGAGCCGCCGCCAAAAATCAACGGTTTGTTGCCCTGTGTCTGTAAGTACACCTTGAACATTTCAAACTGCTGTGGGTTCAGCAGTTCTTCCGCAAGGGAAGCAATCGGCTTGTTTGTCAGTTTCACATTTAAGATACGGTATTCGTATTCTTCCTCGTTGCCCTCCTCGTCGGTGGTGGTGCGTATCTCGATTTCTTCCGTCAGCGTCAAGGTGTACTGTAAGCCGAACAGCCGTTTTAGCTCTGCCTGTGCGCTCTGCGGGGTGTAACTCTGCAAAAGGGCAGTCAAGTACGACGCTAATTCGTGGGGGTTATGCCCGATAGTATCAAGGTCATAGCGGTATTCATCATAGCCGCTGTGGGTGCTTTCGATATTGTCAATTTCCTGTTGCAGCTCATTTTCCATTGCAGCATAGCTCTGTTCCGTTGCCACAAGGTCGCTGTCCTCGGACGTGTAGGAAGTCCCTAACACGCTGTTCATGCTGCCGGAAAACATTGCCCCACAAGAGGAAAGCCCTACGGATACCATGATGAACAGAAGCAGCGCGGCGATAGCGATTATCACGCCTGCCGGGTGTCGTCCTGCAAAGGCAGCCGCTTTCTTTGCTGCTGTTTGGGACGCTCCGGCGGCAGCTTTGGCGGTGGCTGCGCCGCTTTTCTTTACGGTTTTTGCATACTGGCGTTTGATTTTCTGTTTCTGCATGAACCGGGAAAAGGGATTGCTTGTAAGCTGCGGGTTCTCCTGCAAGGCTTTGTGATACTGAAAATTGACGTTTGCCTTAAACGCTGCCTGTTCTGCCTTTGCCGCTTCCCGGTAGGGTTTCAGCTTATGGCTGCGGTAGCCCTGTTTTAATTTTCTTGTCCCGTACCTTGCGCCGCGCTCGGCAAGTTTCTCCGATTTGTGCGCGCCCTCCACACCGGAATTATCTTTCTCGACGCTATGGATTTTGTTGTGAACAAAAATACCCGCTTCCTGCGCGGGGTGGGATAACGGGTTACTGTGGGCTTTGCCGCCGGGTATCGGCTTTTCCTGTTCTTCAAAGCGTAAACGGGTCTTTGCCTTTCCGGTGGTTTCCTCAAAGGTGCGCTCTTTTACAAGTTTCTTCTGCTTCGGGAGAGCTGCCTTTGCTGCGTCCAGTTTGTCGGCTGCTTTTTCCGATTTTTTGATGTAGGGTTGCAGTTTTGGCGTTTCCCGTTCCTCGTCGGTAAACTGCAAGCGTGAAGTGGAAGTACGCAAAACAGCCGCTTCCTGTGCTTTCTTGACTGCCTTTTTGCTTGCCTTTCGGGTATGGGCTGCGTCAAGGTGTTCCATGACACGCTCTGCGGTAGCGGTGTCCGGCTGTGAAAAGTCGCTGTCTGCTTCCCGGCTGCTGATACGCTCGGCAGTCTGCTGTGTTTCATTGATTTCCACCGCACCGTCGCGGGTCATTTTCTGCGTGATTTTATCGCGTGGTTTTAACTGTTTCATAGGCTGCTCACTTCCTCCGGCTTCGTCGTCATAATGCGGTAAAGCTCGGTATCTTTCGGGAAATGGTCTACAAAGGGAAGCACCACATTCCCATAAAAGATAAGTCCCTCGCCTGCTTCGGTGTGGGTTACATACTTCATCTGCTGTGGGCTGATATTTAACTGCTTTGCAAGGATAGCCCGGTCGCCCTGTGCCTGATTGAGCATGAGGACAAAATCAGAGTTTTCAAAGATATTTTCCACCTCGCGGGAAGCAAGCAAGTCCTTAATGTTCTGCGTGATAGCTGTGGGTATGCCTCCCCATTTTCTAAAACGCTTCCAAATCTCCACACTGTAAGCGGCGGTCTGTTCCTCTTTTAAGAGCAAGTGAAATTCGTCCATATAGTAGCGGGTAGATTTCTTTTCTGCCCGGTTAATGGTAACGCGGTTCCATATCTGGTCTTGCACAATGAGCATACCTAACTTTTTGAGCTGCTTCCCAAGCTGCTTAATGTCAAAGCAGACAAGGCGGTTAGAAAGCTCCACATTCGTTCTGTGGTTGAATACGTTAAGACTGCCGGAAACATACAGCTCCAATGCCGCTGCAATGCGGGCAGCTTCCGGCTCCGGCTGTTTTAACAGCTCGTCGTAAAGGTCGCCCAAGATAGGCATTTTTGCCGGGTCGGGGTCAGCAAGGTAGTCCCGGTACACATTCCTTACGGCGCGGTCGATGACGGTCTTATCAACGGGCTGCAAGCCCTCCTTGCCGCCAATGACAAGCTCGCAGAGGGACAGGATAAAATCACTTTTCAGTGCAAGGGGGCTGTCGTCCTCGCTGTAATTAAGGTTCATATCCATAGGGTTCACATACTGGGGCTTGCCGTCCATGCCTTTCCCGGTCGGGGATAAGCGTATCACTTGCCCGCCAAGCCGCTTGACAAGGGCAAAATACTCGGCTTCCGGGTCGCAGATAAAAATATCATCGTCAGTAATGAGAAAGGCGTTTGTGATTTCCCGCTTTGCCGCAAAGGATTTTCCGCTGCCCGGTGTTCCCAAGATAAGCCCATTCGGGTTTTTAAGCTGCTTGCGGTCGCAGAGTATCATGTTGTTGCTTAAAGCGTTCAGCCCATAATACAGGGCAGACCCGGTCTGAAATAGCTCCTGCGTGATGAACGGGATAAAAATAGCGGTGCTTGATGTGGTAAGTCCCCGTTGTATCGGGATAAGGTTCTCCCCCAAAGGGATAGAGGACATCAGCCCCGCTTCCTGCTGATAGTCAAGACGGGTCAGGGCGCAGTTGTATTTCTGTGCAATGCCCGCCGCCGCGAAAATGTCATTTTCCAGTTTCCGCTTCGTGTCTGCCATGTTTACCACAAGGAACGTGAGAAGAAACATTCGCTCGTTGCGGCTCTGTAAATCCTGCAACAGGTTCTTTGCTTCATTTCCAAAGGTGGCAAGGTCGGACGGAATTATATCCATATCGTAACCGCTTCTAACCGCTTTTTTCTGTTCCTCAATCTTCATCTTGTCAAGGTCAGTGATTTTGCGCTTAATGGTCTTGATTGCTTCCGACTGGTCGATACTTTTAATGTGGAGATTGACAATAACGCCTGTTTCCAAGTCCAACATATCCGCTAAGATACGGTCGTTAAGCTCCGGCGCAAGGATTTCAAGGAAGCTCGCCGCGCCGATTTTCTTCCCCATGCGGAAATATCTGCCCTCGCCAAAACGGAAAGAGGACGGGGCGATAAAATCCTTTGTAGACAGCCCCGACGGGGTAAGCCAGTCAAAGGAAAAGGAGAACGGCTCGCCCTCCGGGTGGAATACCCCATGCAGCACCTTTAAGCGTTCATAGCCGGATAAGGGGCGGGCGGTTACGCCAAGCACCTTGAAATTGTTAAACACGTCGGTTTCGATACGGGAAAGTCTTGATTTTGCAGCCGCCTTGTTATCGGCTTCAACGGTAAAGGTAATGTATTTGTGCTTCACAAGCCCGTTGTTGCCTTTACTAAGCTGATTTTTCAGCATATCCGAATACTCGGTGCGGATAGAGTTAAAAGCGTCCTCCTGTGCCGGGATAGTGATAGCTTTTTCTGCCTGTTCCCGCTGCGTCCCTTGATTGATGAAAGAAAGCTGCACGCTCACGCTCGCGTCAAAGTAGTTGAGGAAATCGCACCAGTTTTCAAAAATGGCGGTCTTATCGTCTGCCTGTGCAAGCTGATAATTGATGTCCTCGAACACGACGCACTTTGAATATCTCTTTTCCGTAACCTTGCAGATACCGTCCGGGTACATGGCAAGGTAAGGAATGGTCTGCTGTGCGGTGCGGGCTTTGCCGTCCCCCTTTGCCTTTCGGATAGCTTCGGCAATCTGTTTCTTTTCGGCGCGGGTCAGCTTACGCCTGTTTCCTGCGGCTTCCCGCGTCTTTTTTGTTTGTCCTTTTGACAATCGCTGATACCTCCTTTTCAAGTTTTCGCTGCTTTTCCAAGACAGCGTATAGGTTTTCGGTTCTGTAAGGTCGCTCCTTTGGGCGGGTAAACTTTGTCTGAACGACATTTCTTACCACCACTTCAAGGGGCTGCCCATGTTTTTCATACATGGCAAGCAGGAAACAGGGGAGCATGACGACAATCATCGCCATAGCCGCAAGGTTTGTCCCTGCGCTGCCTTTGAGCAAAAAAAACAGCGGCAGTCCGATTAAGAGAGCCGCCGCAAAACAAACGATTTGCCGCTTTGTCAGATTGAAAGCGACTTTTGTTTTGACTTTGGAAAGGTCTTTGGGTACAGGTACATACGCCAAGAAAATACCTCCTTTCTGCCCTTAGTGGGCGTTGAATATGGATTTTGCCAGTGTGCCGGATTTGAACAGGGAAAAACAGAGGATAACCGTATAGGCGGCAAGGGAAAATACCGCGCTGTGCAGATTGTCTGCGATTATCATATCGTTTACCAGTACGGCGTAAATACCGACACATATCATAATGAGGAAGCCTTGAAAACCAAGAGCGAACAGCCCTTTTAGGTAGTTGTTTCCAATCTGTCCCCATTCTCTGTTGGTCATGGTCGCAAATGGAATAGGCGATACCGAACAGTAAAGTAGGGTAAGAACCCGACGCCTTACCATATCACTATG
>NZ_QWGJ01000024.1:0-29474 GCF_003435225.1 Clostridium sp. AF28-12
TTTAGCCACAAGTGTTACAAAAAAGCTTGACCACAACAATAAATATTTTCCATATTACTAAGAATAGTTGATATAGTAGTACGTGCATCTCCTTTTTTTGTCTCATTTAAAATAAAAGTAACAATAGCTGTAACTATATTTAGTAACCGAAAAAGTATATTTTTGCCTGTTTTATGTTTTAATTGGCTAAAACTTAATATTTTTGCTTTATTGAAACGCGAAGAAAGAGCATATTCTGAACCAAAATGGCCTATATGGTTATAAAATATAATGTGATTAGATTGCTTTAAATTATTGTCCACATATTCAATAAACTGTGCTTGTGAAGTGCATAGAGCATCCCATTCTCTCTTCATATTTTTCTATTTCTCCAATATATCTATAAAAATTTCTGCACTATCTTTCAAATTTTGCTTTTAATTATTTATCCGTTTCCCGCTAATTCTATGGATAACACCAAATTATTCATTCCATACCAATTTCATTTCCGACGGATAACCTTTGATTATCCATTCCTTAATTCGCCAATCTAAACCCAGCGGATAACACCAAAATATCCACCCCATAATTCCTAATTATCGTTACCATATTAAAAAATGAAAATTTTTTCGGCAGCCCACTTTACCTAGCGGCAAATTAGGTGAAGGGGTTTTCTTTTGTCTAAAAATATTCCACTGTTACTTTGCCGCGTAAAATAAGGCTTTGCGGGCATTATTAATGTTTCAGCACCCCCTCACACAAATACCCCTCCCGCACGCCATACTTGCTGACGATCATCTGCTGTGCCTGAAAGAGATGGAAGACGTGCTGCTGGACTAAATGTCCTGGGATCAGGGTGTGGATACGGTCGGCTTCCAGCTGGAGGATCAGAGGTCACTGGAGGCTTTTTTCCTGCTGCAGAGAAACTCGCAGAGAGCGTCAAGCTGTTCGGTGGTGATGCTGTGGCAGCTGTCGGAGATATTGTAATGAAATTTTTATAGATGAAATTCTGCAGGAAACCATGTATAATAGGGATACTGGATCAGCGAAAAATAAAACGAATGAGGGAATTTGGGGTATGGAAGGAAATTTAACAAAGGGACCTATCATGAAGACCCTGGTGAAGCTCGCTGTCCCGATCATGGCATCGGCATTTCTGGGGACGCTTTACAACATTACGGATATGGCATGGATCGGTCTTCTGGGATCAAAGGCAGTAGCGGGAGTCGGCGTCGGGGGAATGTTTACCTGGCTTTCGCAGGGGCTGGCGTCCATGGCGAGAATGGGCGGACAGGTTCAGGTGGCACAATGTATCGGGCGAGGGGACCGGGAAAAAGCCCACGGATTTGCTCAGGCTGCAGTGCAGCTTTCAGCGGCAATGGGAATCGCGTATGCGGTCTTCTGTCTCATATTTGTCAATCAGATGGTGGGATTTTTCAGACTTGAGGATGCGGAGGCCCAGGCGGCAGCGCTGGCTTACACAAAGATCGCCTGCGGACTGATCGTATTTTCATTTTTGACATTGACACTCACGGGACTCTATACGGCTCAGGGAGACTCAAAAACGCCGTTTATGGCAAATCTTATCGGACTCGTGACAAACATGATCCTGGATCCGGTCCTGATCCTCGGACCGGGACCATTTCCGAGACTTGGTGTAACCGGAGCAGCGATCGCTACGGTGACAGCTCAGGCGATCGTAATGAGTATCATGATTCTTGGGATCATTGCGTGGAAGAAGGAGAATGTGTTAAAAGGAACCCGGCTCTTTGCGAAGATCCCTGTTGAATTTTTAAGGGGAATCTGCAGGATCGGAATTCCAACCGCGCTCCAGGGCATGGCGTACTGCGGGATTTCCATGATCCTGACGCGAATGGTGTCCGGATACGGTGCGGAGGCAGTGGCAACGCAGAGAGTTGGCGGTCAGATCGAATCGATCTCCTGGAATACGGCTGATGGCTTTGCAGCTGCGTTAAACGCGTTTGTGGCCCAGAACTATGGGGCCGGGGAGAGAGAACGCGTCCGGAAAGGATATCAGGTATCCCTGTGGACGGTCGGAATCTGGGGAGTGCTGGTCTCCGCCGTATTTATCTGTTTCCCAAATGCGATCGCGGATATCTTCTTCCATGAGCCGAAGGCGGTTGCGACAGCTGTGGGCTATCTCGTGATCATTGGATTCAGCGAGGCATTTATGTGCGTGGAGCTGACGACGATCGGAGCACTGTCGGGACTCGGAAGAACGAGACTCTGCAGCGTGATCAGTATTGTGCTCACGAGTGCCAGAATACCGCTTGCCATCGTTCTCAGCGGTATCATGGGGCTTGATGGAATCTGGTGGGCACTTACGTCCACGTCGATCGTAAAGGGAATTATATTTACATGCACGTTTTTCTGGATCATGAGAGAAAAAAGCGCGTGAGCAGGCAGTGCGGCAGAATGAGCTGAGGCATGATTATAGAAAGGTTTTCTTTGCAGTGCCTGACTGAATGAGGAGACGGAAGTCTCAGAAAGTTCTGGTATGAGGAAAACAGTATGGAACGGTTGATATTTCATGTGGATGTGAACAGCGCCTTCCTCTCCTGGGAGGCGGCGAAGCGCGTAAAGGAGGGGCTGCCGGATCTTCGGGAGATCCCGTCCTGTATCGGCGGGGACCCGAAGCTAAGGTGCAGCATCGTTGTGGCGAAATCGATCCCGGCGAAAAAATATGGGGTGACGACAGGGGAACCTGTGGCTCTGGCGTTGCGGAAATGTCCGGATCTCGTGTGCGTACCGGGTGATTTTGCGCTGTACCAGAGATGTTCCCGGGCGTTTAAGGAAATCTGCGCATCCTATGCGCCTGCGATGGAATCGTTTTCGATCGACGAGGTGTTTCTCGATATGACCGGTACCCATCTGATCTATCCGGATCCGGTGGCGGTGGCTCACGAGATCAAGGATAAGATCCGGGATGAGCTGGGCTTTACGGTGAATGTAGGGATCGGAACGAATAAGCTGTTGGCGAAGATGGCATCGGATTTTGAAAAGCCGGATAAGGTACATACGCTGTTTCCGCCTGAGATCCCGAAAAAAATGTGGCCGCTTCCGGTGCGGGATCTTCTGTTTCTTGGAAAGGCATCGGAGCAGAGACTTTTACAGGAAGGAATTAAGACCATCGGAGATATGGCGCAGAGCGGGGAAGCTGAGCTTAAGCGGATTCTGGGAGAAAAGGCCGGGCATCAGCTTTACCGGTATGCCAACGGCATCGATGATTCCCCGGTTCGGGCAGAGCGGGAGGAAGCGAAGGGCTACAGCGCGGAGACGACCGTGGAAGAGGATCTTGTGACGTATGAGCAGGCACTGGCGCTTCTGCTTGCCCAGTGTGATGTGGTGGCTGCAAGGATGCGCAGAGACGGGAAAAAGTGCAGCTGTGTGGCGGTGACCTATCGGACACTGGATTTTAAGACGAGGTCACATCAGAGAGCTTTTGAGGATCCCACGGATGTGACGGAGGAGATCTTTGTGCAGGTGAAAAAACTGTTATATGAATGTTGGAAGTGTGAGCCTCTGCGGCTGATCGGAATGGCGTTGACGGATCTTACAACGGATGATTTCAGACAGATCTCCCTGTTTGAGAATCCCGAGGAGCGGGAAAAACAGAAGAAAGCAGATGAGGCGTTCGATGATATCCGCAGGCGTTTTGGGAATGGAATGATCGTCCGGGGCAGTACGATGAGTACGGCCGGGAAGGTTGCGAGAAAGGCGAAAGCGCAGATGGATCAGGATGTGCGGACAAAGAAGGAAAAAGAAAAATAGGAAATTCTTTACTTGCAAATTTTCAAAGATGCGCTATAATAAGTCTTACAAAAAACAGGGGAGCTCGTTGGCGGGCTGAGAGGAAGTGATCGAACTTCGACCCTTTAACCTGATGCGGATAATGCCGCCGTAGGAAGTCATGATATGAATTTTTACAGGGGACATGCCGCGATGGGTGTCTCCTGTTTTTATGTCATCTGACTTAAAAAATTCGGGATCATTGTGTTTCCGAAACAGGTGGCAGAAAAAAAGTAACAAAAACCATACTTTGAGAAAGGAGAAAACGGGATCCGCCAGCAGGCGGCAGGCCGAGGGGGAGCGCCCTGGGCCATGTATGAGATCAGCGATGGGAAGCCGTGTTCCGGCGTGAGAGGATGCCAGTAAGCATCGACCGCCTTCCATACAGTGATCCGGAGAGGGGAACTGTACATTTTTATGTGGAGTACATGGTACTTCGCCTGTGGAAGCGCTGTTGTCGTACAGACGTTTCCTAAAAATGCAGCTGCGCAGGGAAGCTTTGCGGCTGCGGAAAATTTTCAAAGGAGGAATGTGTGACGGTCCGAAGGAAGGACCGGTCACGCGGAATAAAACATGAAACAGACAAATGCGAAAAAATTAGCGGTGGCAGCTGTTTTCTGTGCTGTCGCAGTGGCAGGAAGCTTATTTTCATTCCCGGTATTCGGGAGCAAGTGTTCCCCGGTACAGCATATGGTGAATATTCTCTGTGCAGTCCTCTTAGGACCGGGATACGGACTGGGTGCGGCATTCGCAGCGGCGCTGATCCGGAATCTTCTGGGACTTGGAAGCC
Source organism: Clostridium sp. AF28-12 (assembly GCF_003435225.1). Taxonomy (NCBI): domain Bacteria; kingdom Bacillati; phylum Bacillota; class Clostridia; order Eubacteriales; family Clostridiaceae; genus Clostridium; species Clostridium sp. AF28-12. The sequence continues at coordinate 4,580 of NZ_QWGJ01000024.1, forward strand.
TGATGGCGTTTCCGGGCAGTATGTTCGGCGCGCTGATCTGCGGACTTGTGTATCAGAAGACGCAGAACATTCCGGCGACACTGATCGGTGAGGTATTTGGAACCTCTGTTCTTGGCGGACTCACGGCCTATCCGGTAGCGATCTTCCTTATGGGAAAGAGTGCGGCAGGTCTGGCATTTTACGCATATGTGATCCCGTTCCTTGTTTCAACTGCCGGAGGCGCGGTGATCAGCGGTGTGCTGATCTACAGCTTAAAGAAAGCCAATATCCTTGCAGGTATGCAGGAAGCAATGGGACAGTAGAGGAGAGAAGCATGTTAAAACAGATGTTTGATCAGGTGCGGGAGAAGAACCCGCTGATCCACAATATTACGAACTATGTGACGGTGAATGACTGCGCGAATATGGTTCTGGCCTGCGGGGCTTCCCCGATCATGGCGGACGATAAAGAGGAGGTCGCGGAGATCCAGACGATCTGCGCAGGCCTCAATATCAATATCGGTACGCTGAACAGCCGTACCATCGAGTCCATGAAGATCGCGGGAGCGCGGGCCAATGAGCTGGGACACCCGGCAGTGCTGGATCCGGTGGGCGTTGGGGCATCGACACTCCGGACATCGACGGCAAACGAACTCTTAAAAACGGTAAAATTCACCGTGATCCGCGGAAATATCTCTGAGATCAAGACGCTTGCAGTGGGAACAGGGACCACAAAGGGCGTGGATGCGGATATCGCAGACCGTGTAACCGAAGATAACCTTGATGAGGCGGTGGCATTCGTGAAGAAATTTGCGGAGAGGACAGGGGCTGTGATCGCGGTCACAGGCGCTATTGATCTCGTGGCGGACGCAAAAAAAGCGTACTGCATCTACAATGGCCATCCGATGATGTCCTCCATCACGGGAACCGGCTGCCAGCTTTCTGCTCTTACAGCAGCATTTGTGACTGCGAATCAGGATCGTCCGCTTGAGGCGGCAGCGGCGGCAGTCTGTGCCATGGGACTCGCGGGGGAGATCGCCCATAAACGGCTGACACCGCAGGATGGGAACGCAACGTACCGGAATTATATTATTGACGCGATCTATCATATGGATGGGGATGAGCTGGAGCGCGGGGCGAAGTTTGAAGTAAAATAGAACTTGGATTTATCTGCGGGAAGACAGAATATCCACGCCCCACACAAGCAGAATCAGTCCCAAAAGGATCGCTCCAGCCTTATTCCAGTCGTACTGGTTCATCGCGAAGATCAGAGGTGCGCCGATCCCGCCTGCGCCCACGAGACCGAGAACGGACGCCTCACGGATATTGACGTCAAAGCGATAGAGGCCGGCGGAGCAGAACGCCGGGGCGATCTGCGGGAGAACGCTGTGGAAGACGGCTGGAACCGGGTGGACACCCATGGCGAGGAGTGCCCGGTACGGGCCGGGATCAATGGCCTCAAGACATTCAGTGAAGCGCTTTGTGAGAAGTCCGATGCTGCAGACTGCTAACGTCAGGACACCTGTGAAGGCGCCGGGACCGGAGACACGGATAAAGATCAGACCATAGATCAGGAACGGGATCGACCGGATCGCCATGATGATCAGGTTAAAGAAAAAGGCGGCCGGCGCCGGGACAAAGCGTCTTGTGTTGAGAAAGGCAAGGGGTGCGGCAAGGAAAGCGCCGATGGATGTTCCGACAATGGCAATGCAGATGGTCTCAAGGAGCAGATAGCCGAGGCCATCTTTTTTTGTGGAGAAAAAGAAGATCCAGTCCGGATGCATGAGTCCGGCTGCCATACTTTTTAACGCCGCGGCACTTGTCCTTGAAAAATCCGGCGGGGTCTGGGCCGCGAGGCAGAAGAGGAAGAGCACCGTGAAACCGAAAAGTATCATCCGTCCAGAGACACAGATCTTTTTGGACAAGTCCTTGCTGCCTGAAAAAAGTTCTGCGATCTGCCCACTGTGGATCATCGACGTAAAATACCGGTTCGCGGACTCGATCACACAGACCGTGAGAAAGAGCAGAAACAAAATCGTACCGACCTTGTGGAATTCCCGCCAGGAGATCTTTTCATTTAAGATCAGACCGATCCCGCCTGCCCCAACGTATCCGAGAATGGAGCTGTGCCGCACATTCGTCTCAAAGAGATACAGGGCGTTTGTCAGAAATGCGGGTAAAATTTCCGGAAGGACGGCGTGGACAAATGCCGGGAAACGGGCGCATCCCATGGAACGAAGAGCCTGATACGGCGCTGTGTCCGCGTGTTCCGCGTCCTCGTAGGTGAGCTTCGTCATGATCGCAAAGGTGTAGAGCGTGATCGCGAATGTCCCCGCAAAGGTTCCGAGTCCGAAGAGAAAGGTCGCGGCGAGCGCCAGGATCAGCGCCGGAAAAGACCGGAGTATCTGGATCAGGAGACGCAGCAAACGTCTTGCCCAGGACGGAAAATGCAGGGATACAGCGCCAAAAGGGGAAACGATCAGTGCCAGCGCGGAACCGATCACGGTGCCTGTCACGGACATCTGGACCGTGTAAAAGAGCGGCAGCAGGATCTTTGGAAAATAGGAGAGATCCGGCCGCATCATGTCGGCCGCCAGATCTGAAAGATGGGAGCTCCTTGAAATAAAAAGAGCCGGATCACATCCGGTGAAGGACGCGGCGGCGTAAAAGCAGAGAAGGAAGAGGATCCAGCCGGCAGGTTTTATATAATTTTTTCGATTTCTGTACATGGATTGCTTCCTCCTCTGAAATGCTTCTCTGCAAGGATCCGTTGGGATGGATAAATGCATAAATAGCAGAGTCCTATTATTCATCACCTAAGATAGGTGGGCGTCTTCGAGACTGAGATAAATGTTTCTCAAGATTTCCTCATTCATTTCCGATGGCGTTCCATCAAAAACCACATTTCCGTCCTTCAGCCCAATGATCCGGTCGGAAAACTCCTGAGAAAATTCAAGGTTATGGCTGTTCATAAGAATCGTGACGCCATCCTTTTCCTGAATCTCCTTTAAAAGTGTCAGGATCTGCCGCCCGGTGACCGGATCCAAGGAGGCGGCGGGCTCATCAGCCAGCAGGATTTTTGGATGACGCATGAGGGCTCTCGCGATGGCGGCGCGCTGTTTCTGACCACCGGAGAGATTTTTTACCGGTTCTTCTGATTTTTCCAAGAGTCCCACGCGGTCAAGAAATTTCAGTGCTTCTGCCCGGCGCTTTTTTCCGTAGATTCCGAACACAGCGGGGAAAAATCCCATATCCGGTAGACAGGCAGTGAGCACATTTGCAAGGCAGGTGGAATTTTCCACGAGACAGAAATCCTGATAGATGGTGCCGATGGATCTCTTTACATTCTTCCTGGCAGTTCCGGACATGGACGATATGTCGCTGCCATCAAAAAGGACAGCCCCGTCCCCCGGCGTCTCCATGCCGTTTAAGATCCGGAACAGGGTGGTTTTTCCAGCTCCGGACGGACCGATCACGGAGACGAACTTGCCCTGAGGGATGGTAAAGGTTACATGGTCCAGGGCGCGTGTCCCGTTTTTAAATTGTTTTCCAATGTTCTGAAGAACGATTTCCATGAAGATACCTGCCTTACAAATAATGAATCAGTAAAAAATTGGGATCTGTTTAGTTCATAGACTTTAACATTTCCTGTGCGGCGCGTTCCCCGTCATAGTTCGCGTCATCGCCCCACTCGTAGCCGACCTGACTGAAGACTTTGATGATGTCTTTGCCTTCATCAGTTCCTGCGATCTCGATGAAGGAATCACCGAGAGCCTGACGGAAGTCAGCGTCCTGCATAAGGTCGGAAGTTTTGCTGTATGCGATCATATCGTTGTAGATTCCCTCTGTGACGCCGATGATGCCTGTCTGCTTTACCATATCATCGGTGCCGCCGAATTTCTCTTTCCAGTCCGGCGCATATTTTGTGCGGATATGGCCGTAGGAGACCATGAGGTCTGCCTGTCCGGAGGCGAGGCGGGCAAGGGAGGTGGTATAGGAATCAGACTGGACCGCATTTGCGAGGTCAGCGATGGTCTTTCCGTAGCGCTCGTTTAACCATAAGGACGGATAAATGTAGCCGGACGCGGAGGTCGGTCCCATGACTGCCCAGGTGGCGCTGTTTAAGTCATCCCAGGTAAGTTCCTCGCCGTTGTTGACCTTTGCCAAGAGCTCCTGACCTTTTTCACTCGGCCCTGCGAGAATGATGGAGCGGTAATATGTGCTCATTTTGTCTGTGTTTTCCTCGATGGTGCCGTCGTTCCAGTCCTTCGGATCTTCGGAGTCCTTATTGATGGCGTAGCGGAGAGCCGTGAGGAGAACGTCGCAGTCATCGGAGAACAGGACATAGTTTCCTCCGGAGATAAATCCGATATCAGCGCTTCCTGCGCTCAGTGCCTCACCGACAGCGGTGTAACTTGTTCCGACGGTCATGTCGATGTCTTTGACATCGTAGCCTTTTTCAAGCAGTGTCTCTTTTAAAAGGTTCTCTAACGGCTCTGTTGCTGTCGTGATCGTATCTGCGTCCGCATACGGGGAGAAAGCGATCTTTAAGGAATCGATGGATTTTGTCTCTGCGGAAGCGGCTGCTTCAGAAGTGCTTTCCGCAGAAGCGGCAGCTGTGGTCTCCCCTGTGGAAGCAGCCGGTGCGTCCGTTTTGGAAGAACATCCTGCAGTGAGTCCGAGGCAGAGTGCCAGGGAGAGAGCCGGTACAACAAATTTTCTCATAATATAATACCTCCATAGCCCGTCAGGGCAGAATATATTTTCTGCTGAAAGAATGGGACACCGGGAAATACGGTGAAATAGTTTCAATATCCGCTAATGGTCAGGACACTGTGAGAGCGTGATCGTTCCGAATAAGAAATAGAACGCATTCAGCTGCCATGAATCCGGAAGAAACAGGCGGATAAAGAAAAAAGCATGCCTTCTGCAGCATGCCGTAAAAATGACTTTCAGGCAGAATGCTGACAAGCCGCGGACATGGATCCGCGGCATGGGACGGTCGATCCTTTCTGGGATCCTCTCAGCCCGGAACACGGGCTCCCTCGCAATCTGGTCTTCGTCATCAAGTGATTGAATTGACCGCAGCACCAGGGCGCTCCCCCTCATGCTGCATTCCGTTAACCGATTTGGATTGTAGCACAGGAGATGGAAAAAGGCAAGAGAGGAAATTTCTGAAAGGCCGCCGGGAAAAAGCGATGGGCGGGGAACACAAGGCTGTAAGCAGGCTGCACGGAATACATGAAAAATATCGATGGATCCATGCAAAATCCGCAGTCTTGAAATTATGTACGAAACCGGGTGCAAACTTGACTTTTCCGCGCAGAAAGTATATAGTAAATCTTGTCAAAAAAAGAAAATAAACAGACCGGGGAGCCTGACGGATCAGGCTGAGAGTTGGCTGCATCGCCAAGACCCGTATACCTGATTTGGATCATGCCAACGTAGGAAGCTGCTGAAGAGAAAGAGTAGAAGTGGAGATACCTGCGGGTGTCTCCTTTTTTTACGCGAACAACGAGCCAAAGTCCGCGCTTGCGCGAGACCTTGGCGACTGTCGCGATAACAAGGGGAAACTCGCGAAGCGTGTTTTCACTTGTTATTACAGGAAATTCCGGGGAATTCCCTGTTACAAAAAAGGCACTAACGTGCCAATGCTGCGCACTTGTGCGAAGATGCAGATCGTCGCAAGTAACCGCGCGGGGCGCATCCTTTTTATGATATGCATTCGAAAGAATCTGCTGATGACAGGTCGGCAGGTAAATTGAAAGGCAGAATGGCTTGAAAAATACGTCTGGTGCGTATTTCGATTTTTTAGGAGGTAAGATATGAACTGCAGACCGGAAGATATGCTGCTTTACGCGGTGACAGACCGCGCGTGGTTAAATGGTGAGACTCTGGAGAGTCAGGTGGAAAAGGCTTTAAAGGGCGGCGCGACCTTTGTCCAGCTCAGGGAAAAGGAGCTGGATGAGGAGATGTTTTTAGAAGAGGCGAAGAAGATCAAAAAACTCTGTGCCGAATATCATGTTCCCTTTGTGATCAATGACAACGTGGATATCGCTCTTAAGATGGATGCGGACGGCGTTCATGTGGGACAGAGCGATATGGAAGCTGGAAAAGTGAGGGAAAAGCTGGGACCGGATAAGATCATCGGTGTTTCCTGTAAGACGGTGGAACAGGCGCTTCTTGCGAAAAAGCACGGGGCAGATTACCTCGGCGTCGGAGCAATGTATCCGACAGGAACAAAAAAGGACGCCACAGCGGTGACACCGGAGGTACTCTCTGAGATCTGTCAGGCGGTGGATATTCCGGTGGTAGCCATCGGCGGGATCAATAAGAACCGCCTGGAGCCCCTTAAGGGAACCGGCGTGGACGGCGTTGCGGTCGTCAGCGCGATCTTTGCGGCGGAGGATATTGAGAAGGCGACACGAGAACTGAAAGAAGCGGTAAGAGAAATCTTATAAGACTTAGAAGAGTTTTCAATGATATGCCGATATATGATGTAAAATCTAAACAATTTGTAACTAATCAATACCTTCATAGTTACACGCAAAAATCCATTCCAGATCAGCTTCGCTGATGGGATTTTTGCCTCCTATCCTATGTTTTCTTACGGTCAGCGCAGCAAGTGCGCCCTACTGAACAGTTACAATAATTTCAAAAAATATAATTTTTTAAACACTACATTCAAACAAGCCAATAAGCCAGAAGAAAAATACTACCTGCCTGAAAATATGAATTCTAAATTCACAGAGCAGCAATTTTCCCTCTGGGTTTTGGAATAGATCAAGCGGAAATATATTTCCGCGGCGGCACATTGGGGGCACCACCTTGCGTCGCCTAATAAAAAGTTATTGATGCCTGAAAGGAGTTTTTATGATGAAGACAGCATTAACGATCGCTGGAAGTGATTCCAGCGGAGGCGCCGGCATCCAGGCCGACTTAAAGACGATGATCGCAAACGGAGTTTATGGAATGAGCGCGATCACAGCACTGACGGCCCAGAACACGACCGGCGTCCAGGGAATTTTTGAGGTAACACCGGAATTCCTGGAACAGGAGATCGACAGCGTATTTACGGACATCCGTCCGGACGCGGTGAAGATCGGCATGGTTTCTTCCGCGGGACTTATCAGGTCCATCGCAAAGAAGCTTCATGAGTACAAAGCAGAAAATATCGTTGTGGACCCGGTCATGGTGGCGACAAGCGGATCAAAGCTGATCAGCGACGATGCCATCGGCACATTAAAAGAGTGTCTGTTTCCGTTAGCGGCGGTCCTGACCCCGAATATCCCGGAGACAGAAGTTTTATCAGGAATGGAAGTAAAGTCCGCCGAGGACATGATCGCGGCGGCAAAACAGATCAGTGAGACCTATCACTGCGCGGTCCTCTGTAAGGGCGGTCATCAGTTGAATGATGCCAACGACCTGTTATACCGCGACGGCAGCTACCGCTGGTTCAACGGTAAGCGGATCGACAACCCGAACACCCACGGAACCGGCTGCACCTTATCGAGTGCCATCGCTTCCAATCTGGCGAAGGGTTATGACCTCGATACGGCGGTGGAACGTGCGAAAGCTTACATCTCCGGAGCGCTGGCAGCCATGCTGGATCTCGGACATGGATCCGGACCGATGGATCACGGATTTGATTTTCGCGGAAAAGGATTTGCGGAGGAACAGGCATGACGATGACAGAACGCCTTTTAGAGGCAACAAAGGAGATCTGGGACGGCTATAACGAGGCGCCTTTTGTAAAGGGAATCGCGGACGGCAGTCTGGATCATGAAAAATTCAAATATTATATGATACAGGATTATCTGTATCTTCTTGACTATACAAAGGTATTTTCCATCGGCACGGCGAAGGCGAAAAACCTCGACGCAATGCGCCTGTTCGCGGGTTATATCCATTCGATCCTGGACGGTGAGATGGATATCCACCGCGCGTACATGACGAGACTCGGAATCGCGAAGGAGGAGGCAGAGCAGACACCGGTCGCTCTTGATAATCTGTCCTATACCTCCTATATGCTTCGTGTCGCTTACGAGGAAGGAGAGGCGGAGGTCATGGCGGCGATCCTTTCCTGCGCATTGAGCTATGAGTTTATCGCGAAGAAGATCCTTGCGGAGTATCCGGCTGCAGATAAGCATGAGTTCTATGGGGAATGGGTCAGCGGATATGCGTCCGATTCCTACCACGAGGACAATGAGGTGCTGGCTGATCTGATGAACCGCCTGGCGGAGGACTATTCCGAGAAGCGGAAACAGCATCTCGTAGAGATCTTTACAGCATGCTCCCGCTATGAGGCGGCATTCTGGGATATGGCGTGGGAAATGAGGCAGTAGGATGCTGAAATTTGACAATGTAAGCTTTCAATATGATGTGGAAGATTTCTCCATCATTGACCACCTTTCCTTCGATGTACAGGACGGGGAATTCGTGTCCGTCATCGGCGCTTCCGGCTGTGGTAAGAGTACGATCTTCCGGCTTGTGAACAAGCTTCTTCTGCCGGCTTCCGGCGAGATCCTGGTGGACGGCGAGTCCATTGAGAAGAAGAGAAACTACTGTGGATACATGCCGCAGCAGGATCTTTTATTTCCATGGCGGACCGTGAGGGAGAATCTCCTGCTGCCGATGGAGATCCGGGGCGGATATTCGAAAACGGAGATGAGAGAGAAAGCGGACGCGGCACTGGAATCTGTTGGTCTTAAGGACTGGGGTGATAAGACGCCGAAGGAACTTTCCGGCGGCATGCGCCAGAGAGCGGCGTTTGCGAGAACGGTGCTCACGGGTTCCGACCTTCTGCTTCTCGATGAGCCATTTTCAGCCCTCGATTACCTGACGAGGATCTCCATGCGGGAATGGCTTTTAGAGCAGTGGGAGAGGGAGAAAAAGACAGTCCTTTTTATCACGCACGATGTGGAGGAAGCGGTCTTTTTGTCCAGCCGGATCCTGGTCGTAGAGGAATCACCGATCACCCACCTGCGGTCCATTGATGTCCCGGCAGAATATCCGAGATCCAGGGACGAGCTTCGGAAACCGGAGATCCTGTCCCTGAAGGAGGAGCTGATCGGTATGCTGAGGAAGGAGACGTCATGAGTAAGAAGATGAAGAAGGATCATGCGCGGATTCCTTCCGGGGCTTCGCGTGGACAGACCCATAATGTTCTGAGTACAAACCTTCCAGCGGCGATTCTGGTAGCGGTTCTGCTGATCTTCTGGCAGGCGGCGGCTATGGGAATCGACGCGGCGTATATCCTGCCGTCACCGACCCAGGTGGTGGTACGGCTCTGGGAGCTTAGAGGTCCGTTATTTACGGCACACCTTCCGGCAACGATGTCGGTGGTGGGGATCGGACTTCTGATCTCCATTATTCTTGGCCTTGGTCTGGCCGTTCTGATGGATGCCAGCGAGACAGCGGAAAAGGCACTTTATCCGCTTATCATCGCGTCCCAGACGATCCCGACGACAGCGCTGGCGCCGCTTTTTGTGCTCTGGTTCGGATATACGATCTGGAGTAAGGTGCTTGTGACGGTATTGATCACGTTTTTCCCGATCACGATCACGGTATTCGACGGATTTAAGTCGGTGAAGACGGAGATGGAAGAGCTGCTCTTTACCTTTGGCGCGGATAAACGTCAGATTTTTATGAAGTTAAAGGTTCCGGCTGTCCTGCCCTGCTTTTTCTCGGCGATCAAGATGGCGGTTCCGTTATCGATCATCGGAGCAGCTATTGGTGAATGGCTGGGAGCGCAGAGCGGACTTGGATACTTCAGCAGGAGAATGATGACACAGCTTGATGGAGCCGGAGTGTTCGCACCGATCTTATTGTTATCGGTGGCGGCGATGGCGGCTGTCTGGGTAGTCACACTGCTTGAAAAACGGATCATTCACTGGAGAAATGAGTAGAAAATGACAGAAGTTGTCTTTCGGTCTGGAAAGCGGAAGTTCAAGCTCCTGGCAGAATTTTGCGATTATATGGAAATGAGTTGGGCAGAATCAGTATCTATGGAATGCATAACATGAAATTCTGGCCGACCAGTGAAAGAACTGGACAAATTATTTTGATAACGAAAGGAAATGACATGAAAAAAGGAATGAGAATCGCTGCAGCGGTGATGGCTGCGGCTTTCAGTATGACAGTACTTGCAGGATGCGGTAAGAGTGAGACAAAGACAGCGGAGACGACGGCAGCGGCTTCAGCGGACAACAGCAGCGCGGCAGAAACAACAGCAGCTTCCGGTGAAAAAAAGGATCTCCGTGAGGTCAACGTGGTATTGGACTGGTATCCGAACGCGATCCACACCTTTATTTACACCGCCATCGAGCGCGGATATTATGCGGAAGAGGGACTTGATGTGAAGGTCCGCTTCCCTGCGAACGCGAATGACGCGCTGGCACTTGTCGCTGCCGGCAAGGCGGAGATCGGAATGTATTATCAGCAGGATGTGATCCAGGCGGTTGCAAATCAGGGAACGAAGATCAAGTCCATCGGTGCGATCGTGCAGTCTCCGTTGAGCATTGTACTTTCTTTAAAGGATAAGAACATTACAAGCCCGTCCGATCTTGTCGGAAAGACAGTTGGATACGGCGGAACAGCTCTCAGTGAGTCTATTGTGAAGACCATGATGGAGTATGTGGGCGCGGACGCGTCAGATGTAAATCTGATCGACGTTGGATTTGACCTGATGAGCTCCATGACTACAGGCAACGTGGATGCCACCATCGGCTGTCTTGTGAACCATGAGGTTCCGCAGCTGGAGGAAGAGGGCTTTGACGTCAATTATTTCATGGCAAACGGATATGGCATTCCGAATTATTATGAGGAAGTGTTCCTCGCGAACAATGATCTGATCGAGAAGGAACCGGAGGTCTTAAAGGGTTTCCTTCGAGCTTCCGCAAAGGGCTTCGAGGATTTCAAGAATGATCCGGACGGCTGTCTCGCGATCCTCATGAACAACCAGAATGAGGAGAATTTCCCGCTGACGCAGAGCGTAGAGGAGAAATCCTGTGCAACGCTGCTCCCGCTTATGGAGACGGAGGATGTTCCGTTCCTGACACAGACGGAGGAGTGCTGGCAGGAGAACATCGACTGGATGCTTGAGAGTGGACTGATCGATCAGAAGGTTGAGGTTTCTGATGTGATGGTAGACCTCGGGGAGTAGGTTCCTGAGGAAATCTTATAGGAATTGAGAAATACCGGGATGGCGGGGAGACTGCTGTTCCGGTATTTTTGTTGGTTTGAGTCAGGAAAAGAGAGGTTGAGTCAACTTGGCGGAAGTACGCGCAGGTCAGCTTCCGGCTCCTGGTGCTGTCGATTTCCAGGCGGTTCCTCTATGCTTGCAGAAAAATGCTAAGGGCGGAGAAAATGGGACGCAACTCGCTTCGCTCAGACAAGGCCCCATTTCCTCCAACGCATTTTCCTGCGAGCCAAGAGGAAGCCAGGCCTGTAAATCAGGCACCCGGTTCCGGAGGCTGACCTGCGCTGGGGATTGGAGGCGTAAGGATAGACCTGGAGGATGTATGATCTGGTTGTTACTGTGGGAAAGAACGCTTGTTCATATGAACGATATGTATTATAATTGAGGTTAGATAACGTTTTTTCGAAGAAAAAAGAGATGTCTGGATGGAGGAAAACTGTACTGTTTCGGTTTTTGAAAATCAGTCATCGCGTCCAGAGGCAGTCCTGTGCTGGATATTGACGAGATTAAATGGGAGGAAGGTTATGGCGGAACAGATGAAGAAGGAGAGGGCAAGGCGGCTGTTTTTGATCGCTTTCGTCCTGTTTACGTTTGCGAACGGATTTGGCGGCAGTATTATCTCGAATTATTTTAAGGGCGTGTATCAGGTGGACTCGGTGCAGAGGGGGCTTTTGGAGATCCCGAGGGAGCTGCCGGGAGTTGTGGGAGTGTTTGTGATCACGGCGCTGTCGGGATGTGGAAATCTGACGTTGGCGATGATCAGTTTCTGCCTGTATGCGGTGGGAATGTTTGTCCTTGGTCTTTTATCTCCGGGATATCTCTTAATGCAGCTGTTTGTGTTTACCTATTCTCTCGGGGATCATATTGTCATGCCGGTCCGGGATGCGATCGCGATGGATCTCGCGGATGAGGGGAAGACGGGGACATTTCTCGGAAAATACCGGGGATATGCGACGATGGGGTCTATGGCGGCATCATTGCTTGTATTTATCGGATTCCGGTACGGGGCGTTCTGGTTCCGGGCGGACAGATCGATCGTTCCGTCGTTCTGCGTGTCACTTGTAGTCGTTGCGGCGGCGTTATTCTTCCTGTGGAGACTGAGAAGAGAGGTTCCGGCCCTTGATGTGCGGAAGCATGATGAGAAGAAAAAAGGACTGCCGCTTAAGAAGAAATACATTCCTTATTATATCGTTACGGGAGTTTATGGTTTCCAGAAACGGATGCGTCTGGTGTTTGCACCGTGGATCATTATCGAGCTCCTCGCGATGGGGGCAGATACGGTGGCGCTTCTTGGAATCGCGGCGCATTTTGGCAGCAGTATGATTGCGCCGCAGATCGGAAAATTTCTTGACCGGTATGGTGTGAAAAAGGGACTTGTTCTGGAGAGTGTGACGATCGGGGCGATCTTTCTGTATGCAGCCTGGGCGGTCCATGGGATCACGTCCGGTGTGTTTGCAGGAAGAATGGAGCAGATCTTTGCGTTCACGGCATATATTTTTATTATGATCGCGGATCATTTTAACGCGGTCCATGTGATGTTAATGAAAAAACTCAGCGACTCTCCGGCGGACGTGATGGAGAACCTGTCCTTCGGCCTGAGTGTGGATCATGTGCTGGCAGTGACGGTCTCCGGGCTTTTAGGAGCTGTCTGGAAGTTTGTCGGTCCGGAGTGGGTGTTTGTATTGGGAGCTGTGGTCTGTCTGGTGCATTTCGGGGTGGCTGTATGGCTTGGAAAGAGAGCAAATTAGATTTCCATTTTTGCAAAGAAGTTTTGGGAGAACGTGGTATGATAGATTCAGAAACTTGGAAATCATGTGACAGGTAAAGAAACTGCGGACTGACTGCTGCAGAGGATATATTTGGGAGGAACGAGGATATGATCTTTGTATCACACTATGATTCACCGCTTGGAATGATCTATATGGCGGCGGATGATGACGTATTAAAAGGAGTCTGGTTTGAGGGGCAGAAGTACTTTGCTTCTGGATTGGATAAGAAAGAGACGGAAGATAAGGAGACGCCTGTTTTGAAGCAGACGAAAGAGTGGCTGGATCTTTATTTTGCCGGGAAAGAACCGGAGTTTCTTCCGCCGCTGGCGCCGGAGGGCTCAGAGTTCCAGAAAAAGGTATGGAAGATCCTGCTTATGATCCCGTATGGAAAGACCATGACATACGGGGAGATCGGCAGGAAAGTCGCTGAGATGTCCGGGAAAAAGACCATGTCTGCCCAGGCTGTTGGGGGCGCGGTCGGTCATAATCCAATCTCGATCCTGATTCCGTGCCATCGGGTGGTCGGAACGAACGGCAGCCTTACTGGGTATGCGGGCGGAATCGAGAAGAAAATCGGGCTGCTGAAACTGGAACGGACGGATATGTCTGGGATGTTTGTGCCGAAGAAAGGGACGGCGCTGTAGCGGGAAAATATGAATAAACAGCAGGGCTGTCGTTGCGGCAATTTTTTGCGGAACGACAGCTTTATCTATTGTAAAGATGGATAGCGATTGCTTTCATAATAAATTTCTGATAAAGTGTAATTAGCTATAAAGCAACGGAAGGAGCTGATATCATGGATGAATTTTTAAAACTGCCGGTTGGCATCGATAATTTTGAAAAGATCCGTCGAAATGGATTCTACTATGTCGATAAGACGAGCCTGATCGAGCAGCTCTTTTCGAATTGGGGGGAAGTTAATTTATTTACCCGTCCGCGCCGTTTTGGAAAAACACTCAATATGAGCATGCTGAAATATTTCTTTGAAATCGGGACGGACCGGTCGCTTTTTGACGGACTCCATATTTGTGCCAATGAAAAGATCTGTTCTGAACATATGGGAAAGTACCCGGTGATCTTTCTTTCATTAAAAAATGCAGAGGGATTGAATTTTGATACAGCGAAATATCAGATGGTCGAACTCATTGCGAGGGAGGCAGAGAGGTTTCCTTTTTTGGCAAAGGACACAAATTTATCGGATCGTGACAGGGAAAAATATAGAGTGTTGACTGCATTTGCAGATGGACATTATCAGATGAGTGACGATGTACTGTGCGGCTCTCTGCAGACGCTTTCCGAACTTCTGTATAAGCATTTTAATCAGAAGACGGTTATTCTGATCGATGAATATGATGTACCGCTTGATAAGGCATTTCAGCATGGTTATTATCGGGAGATGGTCGCTTTGATCCGGGCGCTGTTCGGAAGGGCACTGAAAACAAATGAGGCTTTAGCCTTTGCAGTTTTGACCGGATGTCTCAGGGTTTCTAAGGAAAGTATTTTTACAGGATTAAATAATTTCAAGATCCTGTCGATTACCGATTCGAGGTTTGATGAACAGTTTGGTTTTACAGATAAAGAAGTACAGAAACTTCTCGCGGATTATCACCTGGAGGCGAGATTTTCGGAAACGAAGGAATGGTACGACGGTTATCGTTTTGGCAATGTTGACGTGTACTGTCCGTGGGATGTCATTAATCATATCGACCGAATCAAGGACGATCCGAATGCAAGACCGGAAGCATACTGGATCAATACCAGCGGGAATGACCTTGTAAAGCGTTTTGTGGATAAGGCAAACAGAACGACCCGGAATGAGATCGAACAGTTGATTGCCGGGAACGCAATTGAAAAAATGCTCCGTCTTGATCTCACTTATGATGAGATCGATAACAGCATCGAAAATCTCTGGAGTGTTCTATTTACCACTGGATATCTCACGCAGGCAGGGATGACAGAGGATGGCGCGTATAAGCTCGTGATTCCAAACCGGGAGATTTGTGAAGTGTTTAAATTGCAGATCCAGGAGTGGTTTAAAAAGTCGATCTTCAGCAATACGGAGCAGTTAACTGCTTTCTGGAATGCTTTTGAAGAGGGAAATACGGACGGAGTTGAGATGTATCTCAATCGGATCATGAGCAATTCCATCAGTGTTTTTGACATAAAAACTGGAGAAGAAAAAAAAGAAATCTCATACCATAATCTTCTCGTGGGTATTTTAACGGGGAACGCAGACTGGCTTGTGAAATCTAATGTTGAGGCAGGAGAGGGATTTGCGGATATTATCGTAGAAACGGAAGATCCGAATGCAGGCATTGTTGTGGAACTGAAATACACGAAGGATTACGATGAGATGGAGCAGGCCTGCAGGGCGGCGCTGGATCAGATCAATGACCGGCGTTATCAGGAATATCTTTTAAATGATGGTCGAAAAGATATCACTCTTTACGGAATTGCCTTCTGTAAGAAACGTTGTAAAGCGGTGGTTTCCGGAAATTGTTCTCGGTGAAGATGCAGGGGGTTACAAACAACCGTGTAAGACGTCCGAATGTGTCAAAGTATATTCTTTTTTATAAATTATATATGTCTTTTTGACTATCTTTTTATATCTTCTCAAATGTCCGCAAAGCCTTATTTTATAGGCTCTACGGGCATTTTGCTTTTGTGGTAAACCTCGCATATCTAGGTCTATCTTCTTATATTTTCGCTATCAAGCGTGGTTAAAATCGTGGTAAATACTTCTTATGCAATTAGACGCTGAACCTCTGATTTTGCGGTATCTATGGACGCATGAGCGTACCAGTTCATTGTGATACTGATATTTGAATGCCCCATGATATACTGTAAATCTTTCGGGTTCATGTTCTTGCTTGCCAGTCTTGTGCAGAACGTATGGCGTAGTGTATGCGGTGTGATATGTGGCAAGGGATTGTCCTTATGGTGCTTGTTGTATTTCTTTACCATGCGGATAAATAAGGCGGTATAATCAATGGCAACTTTGGGCTTGCCTTTATGATTGGCAAATAAGAAGTTGCTCCGTCCGTCTATCACAAATGGTTCTGCCTTTGGACGTTTCTTCATCACTCGTTGAAATGCTTGTATCGTTTCCTTGCTTAATGGTACTTGCCTTGTTCCGCTCTTTGTTTTGGGCGTTTCAATATAATAGCCTTGTTCCTTGCTCTTTAATAACTGGTGGTCGATAATCACAACTTCATTCTTGAAATCAATATCGGCTACTGTCAGTCCGCACAGTTCCGAGATACGAAGTCCAGTTTTCAACAGTATCAGCACATCATCATAATATTTGTGATACACGTTGTCCGTCTTGATGAATGACAGTAGGACTTGTTCCTGTTCCTCTGTCAATGCAACTTTCTCTTTGGTATCATTTTCTAGGACTTCACTTAACTTAAAATCAAAAGGGTTCTTCCTTACACAATCGTCTTGTATGGCGATATAGAATGACGCTTTTAACGAGCGTTTATGGTTGTTAATGGTATTGTAGGAAAAGCCTTTCTCTTTCATGCGTAACGCCCATTCCTTAGCGTCAGAGGGTTTTATCGTATCAATGCTCCTAGCACCCAACTTGTCCTCTTTCAATAACCGCATGAGTTGTTCCCGTTGTTTCTGTGTGCTTTTCTTCACATTTGCCCTCTGTGCGTTCTGTTTGGCGTAGAGTTGGCAAAGTGTCATTTTCTTGCCTGTGCTGTCGATACTGTCCTCAATATCCCGTCTTATCTGCTGTTCCAGTTCTCGAAGTGAGGGTTTTTCCCGTTTTCCCTTTGGTGTCGGGTCTGTGGGTGTCAATCTCCAAGCATACACATATTTTGTGTTTCCAAATGCGTCCACATATTTATATAAGTATTTTCCGTCTGTTCGTTGGCTCTCTCCAGTATGCAGGATACGTTCTTTGCTATCCCGTCTTTTTTCTTTCATGGTGTCTGCTCCTTTCCTTGTTGGAAAGAGCCTTGATATGACTTGTGTTCATCATAACACATACAAGGCTCATTTGCATTAGATTGCGTCCAATTTATCAATGACCTTTTCAAACTGTCGGCGTTTAATCTGTATGCGGTTGCCATTCATAATGAGCCAGCCAGCGTCCTTGTTTTCCTCTGCCAAGCGTCTTAACTTGTTTTCTCCGATACGGAAATACTTTGACGCTTCTTCAATGGTAAGGGTGTATTTTTCCCATACGGGAATATCGTTGTTATTCATCAGATCCCCCCTTTCCCATGTTTCGTGTCATATTGAATATAAGGGATAAGGTCGGTGCGGTTTATCCTCTGTAAATGAGCAGTTAGTTTACTGGAAAGGGAATTACTGTATCTTGCCTTATCAAGCATAGTTCCCACTTTTTCCAGTCCACCTAATGCGTCATGTTCTTCCAAGAAGTAAAAACTTTTGACAGCGGAAATCACGCCACCCTCTGTAAGCCATTGCTGTGTTTCTTCAAGGGAGTTTTGCTGTTTTGGTACTTGCAGTTTCAAGACTTCCACAGCCCCTAAAAATCGTTCCCAAAACCGACACGTTTTCCATCTGCTCTTATTACTTTCGTTTCTGTTTGGCACGACAAAGCGTAGGTTATTTGCCAATAGTCCGAAAGCCAGTTCCCCAAGTTCCAGCGGTCTGTCCTTGAATGTCATGGCAAAAGCATGAGCCTTATCATCACGCAGTTGCATTTCTGTCCGTTTCCAACTGCCAACTTCCTCAAGTGTCTTGTTATGTTTTGAACAGACTTCCTTATCCTTATCATAAAAGCGGTAGGACAATCCCGATTTCCCAGCACCGATATAAACAGTCTTTGCGGTGTCGAAATCATCAAACTTGCTTTCGTCAAAGTGGTAGCCCTCACTATTCGAGATAAATTCCTCTTTTTCGCATTTTTTCTTTATCTGCTCTATGGTAAAGAATGGCTTTTCGTTCCTATCATCAATGGCAATATCAAGTCTTGTGAAATGGAAGTTATCCAGTCCGTATCTTCGCTCGCAACGTCGGAACATATCCCCAAAGGTATAATTCCTACTGTCGAGAATACGGAAAATATCATCACAACCTCTGCCAGTCATAACAAGATAACAGCCTAACCCTTGTGGGTTGTCCTCTGTTTTTCTTGCGTCCCCCGATACATAAATATCTCCAATCTGCCAGCGTGCTTGATAGGTCTTGAATTTAACGCTTGCCGAATAGACATTGAAAATGTCAGTCGGTAAATCTAAAATGTGCATGATAACATCTTCTGCGGTTGCAGTATCAAATACAATGCTGATGTAATCAATCTTAACGGATAAATTTTTGTGTGTAGTTATAGTGCATTACTCCTTTCGTATGCCCCGTTTTTTTGCGGGGTAAAAATAGCGTTTTGTCCTTTATTTATCACAGTTTCTAGGTACTATGACATGTATGCGCAGGGCGGTGTTACATATACGCCCTTTACGAACGCCTAAAGGCGTTCCCTTTCTTCCTGTGTCTGCCCCGTTCTTAACGCTCACGAGCCTTGTAAGGCTCGTGGCTAAACGGAACAGCCCAGTCAGAAATCCGATTTTCAGTCTGATAGTCCATGCCTATTCATGCTATCAAAGTGAAAATATCTATTCTATATGCTTACTCAAGCGTGTGATTGACCCTAGCGTGCTTAATCGCTCTATCTAACACGATAATAACGCCATTAGAATTACTTGTCAAGAAGTTTTTGTTGACTTTTGGATATAGATTAAGTATGATATGCTTATAAACGTCAAAAAAAGCAACGAAAGGAGCGGTTATACTAAGTTATGGAGCATTATGAAAAGAAAATCAGTTTCTTAGGAGAGAACATACAAACCATAAGAAAATACAGAGGAATGAAACAACAGGAACTTGCGGACAAAATCGGTATCAATATGCAGAGCCTTTCCAAGATTGAACGTGGTGTGAATTATCCTACCTTTGATACATTAGAAAAGATAATGGACGTGCTGGGTGTAACCCCAAATGAATTACTGTCGGGAGAATGGAAGTATGTTAATCAAGCCGAAAAGGAAGTCTGCCAGTTTTTAAGAATTGAAGAACGACTAAATGCAGAATTAAAACATGGGCATTATGACAACTTCTTTGACAGCGAAGAAGAATGGCTGGAATATGAGTTGAAAAAGTTACGGGAATATATTACCGACTACATCAACGGAAAAAGCATTGTAGCGTCCGACCTTTATCCAATCAAAGAATTTATCCAGCATTTGAAGTTTCAAAAACTGTTAGACCACTATGATGATTTATACAGCATGGATATGTTCGGTGAAAGCATAGAGGGACATAAATATAGGACACCTTATCAAGTCGTAAAAATGATAAACCCCAATTCAAAAGAAGATATGGAATTATTACGGGAAGTATTGAAAAATAACGATTTTGATGATGAGGACGAGTAACCCTTTTCCTCTTTGTAGAAGATACAGCAAACAAAAAGCCCAGTAAAGAGTGCAAAGCACCACCAATGGTGGCAAGGCTCTTGACAGGGCTTTTCCTTTACTGTTTGTGGCAGACAAGAGGAAGAAAGGGACAAAATCTGATTTGTAGTAAATTATATAAAAACGATATGAGATGTATTTGTATCATTTTCTTGTTGACACCATTTATATTAAGTGATATATTTGTCTTATAAAGATACAAAAACATCACATTGAAAAGAGGGATGATTATGACAAAAAAACAAATGAAACAAGTTATCTTTATGGGAGTAGGGTGTGTAATATTACTGATTGCAGGGATAATTTACTCTTTATTATTTAACGACGCACGCTGGGTTAAAAACATGGATATGTCTAATTATGTATTTTCCATAAAGGATATACCAATGTTGATAGTCGGTGCTTTGATAGCTATTTATGTCTTATATGTAACAGTTATCTTCTTTAAAAACGCCTTTTCTAAAAATTTTAAAGACAAAAACTATTCAAGAACAGTATCTTCATATTGGGGACTGTGTGGAATATTTGGATTTCTAGGTTTTAGCGGTTTTTGGACTTATTTTGAATATGGGAAAATATATCCTTTTGTATTCTTTATATTTTTTGGCTTTTTCGGCTTTTTCTTTGAAGGAAAACTTTCTCACACTTTAGAAGATGAACTTTTTTTAGAAAATAAAAGAAAAGCAGAAATAAACGCCTATAAAGTAGGATTTAAACTTCTCTTTATAGTCATTTGGCTTATGGCAATAGGAATGTTTTCTCGTAATGTGGAATGGTGTGCAATTTTTATGCTCATTTCTGTTTCACTTATCTATGCTTTAGTCATTTTTCTTAGCAACTATTTATTATACCGCTACGAAAAAGGAGAATAAGTCATGGTAGAAGATTTCATGTGTAACTTAAAGGTATATCGTGTAGCACAAGGTTTAACACAAGAACAACTGGCAGAAAAAGTCGGGGTTCGTAGAGAAACAATTATGAGGTTGGAAAAAGCACAATACAATCCATCTCTAAAACTGGCGATTGATATTTCACGGGTTCTCAATGCACCGATAGAAGATATTTTCATTTTTAAATAAGATAGTGGTAGTAAATTCGGTTCTATGTGATATTGGGAACAATAGAATATTAAGTTTTACATCAATATAAGAGTAATGCAACTATAATGTTAATTTGTATTGCTTGGAGGAACAATACCTGATGAAGATGATAATGATGTCATCGCAGAACAACTTGCAAAAATCAGTGAACAGATGGCAATTAAGAATAGGCGTAGCAAAAAAATTTGGAAAATTGCTGGGGTTATATTCCTAGTAATTGTGCTATTGAATATCCTCTTGATAATATTTAATATGTCAGTATCTAAAAACGTTTCAACAGATAGTAGCACCACTTTCATAGAAATAGGTGAAGATGATGTGATTGATGTAGAATAATTTCCAACATACAATCCCAGTTTGACAACTTTATATCCATACACACAAAGCAGTTAGTCTTAGGATTGACTGCTTTTTAACAAAAGACACCACTCAGGTGTAAAGGGTGTCTTTTTAGTGCTATTTTATTGTCATATCAAGGCTCATTCAATTGTGGTAAATTCGTGGTAAATTAAATAATTTTCTATACTTCAAAGTGCTTGAAAGTATAGTGTTTATGCGGATAATCGCAAATTAGATATAAAATTTATTTTAAATATAAATAATATATTACAAATTATGAAGATATACGGAAGTATATTGAAAAAAACAGCAATTGAAATATAATTTAAATAAGAGAAAAGCGCAAAGTGGACTGCCCCCCGGAGAGGAGGCAGTATGAGCAAGAAGAAAATTAAAATAAGATATATCATTTTTGTTCTGATCATCATAGGCATAGTAGTTTTTGTTGGAAAAATAACTAAGCTTGATGATTTAAACGCAGAAAAAGTCACCGAGATCATACTCGTATCCCCACCTTATAAAAAGAGAATAACAGACCGGCAGGAGATCGAAGAATTTACGAGTCTGTTTAATGAAAGAAAAAAGAAACCTGTATTTTCAATCATCAACTCATCTGGCTGGAGCAAAAGAGCCATTATAACAACGGAAACATATCAATAGGATATTATTTTTTGCGGGGAAAACATCACAGTGAACAGGCAGAAATATGTCATGGATGAATCGATTGATTCTGAACTGGAACAGTTTTATCAGTCCCTGAATGAGACAGAGGAAAAATATAATTAACAAAGCCCCGTTAAGATGAATGCCCCCGGATAAGGAGGTCACTATTATGGATAAATCAATAAAAACATGGAGAGTTTTTCTTTTTGGGATGTGCTGTATCTTGGTGAGCCTGTATATAAAAAAAATTTTACTCTCATTAGAAATAATAAAAGGTGATTTTTTATCCAATAGTATTGTTGGGGTTGCGGTGATCTGGTTCATAGCCGGTATTTTTCGCCTATACCATTTAAAGCGAACATATCCTGAACTTAAAACAGTCTTATCGAAAGATAAATGGTGCATAGCAGAATCTATTCTTATTTTCATTCTAGCAGTGGGATTAACATTAACTGGTGTAGGAGCGCACAATACCCAGATGTTATCTGAAATATTTCAAAGAGATGAAGATGAGAATATCATAGAATCTATAGTAAACACAGAGTATGGTTCTATAGAGGATTTTTCAGCAAACAACAGCATGGATATTTTTGTGCTTAATTTTAACAAGGAAAGCAATTTAGATAATGGATCGTTCAGCGCAGTAGATAAAACTGTTTCTGTGGCAAAGAGCTATACGGCAGTAACATATGAATGTGAGATAGATAGCGATAGATTTCAGGTAAAGTTGGCAACATATGATTCGGACAATGGCGAAGAACAACTGAACGCTGTAATAAAAAGCAATCCGGACATATTCACGAAAAAAGATATTGGAGGAAATTCCACATATTATTGCCCGGGATCAAAATATGACTGGTCGGACTGTTATGCAATGGTAGTAGATCATAAATTACTCGTGGTTAATATAGAAAAAGAATATGATCAATACATTGAATGGGTGTTAGGGCATATCACATTACAGTAATAAAGAAAGTAATTACTTTTTGTAATATTACAAGGAGCTAGTTTATGCAGATTATATTTCTGCCTGGTGATGAACCATTTTCGCAGTATCCTAATCATTATGTCGTTACTTCTAGTCTTGAAAACGTGATACTCACCATTTAAAGAATGGAGATGATCCTGATTAAAAAGATACGCATAATTGCATTAATATCTATTCTGTGCCTACTGATAGTTTATTTGCTTTGGAATAACATGAGTTTAAAAGGAAATTGGCCGGATGATTCTGATACCGTTTCCATTGAATGGTATGATTATAAAGGAATCTATCACAACCAGACTTTGACAGAAGAAGAAAGAAGCGGACTTACTCAATTAATAAAGGATATAACCCCAAAGAAAATATACATAACTCCGCAATCACGTTCAGGAGAACAAAGTTATAATATTGACTATTCTGGCAAGCGAAGTGTTCGTTATACTGTAAAAAGTTCAGGTTTAATTATTATTTTGAATAATGAATTTCCATTTCAACATTCGGTCTGAAATAGGAGATGACGCGGTAATTATTCAATACATAAATAGTATGGTTGATAGATGAGCAAAGAAGAAAAAACGCATCACCATAAAAGCTGTTTGATCGTGATATGAATGGAGAACTTGTACACTGGTTCACAAAATCAAAGGGAAATGGAGGGGACAAAATGAAAAAACATTGTATACTATGGACTGTAGTAATAACTCTTATTGTTTCCTGGTTTTTATTTTTCCCGTGGAGCAAACAAGTATTAGAGGATGGCGGGACTATTGTCTATTCCAGTTTCACATATAAAATTTATATATGGAACTCAATAGGAGGAAAAAATACGACTGAGATATATTATTTCCCATCTAATTTTAAGTATAGGAGTGGAACATTAAATTAATAATCAAAAGTCAATGATAAACCCTTGAACATTGTTTGTGTGTCTGTCATCGAATATTTTCAACTGGTGAAAGTCTGGAAACTGCTTGGTAATGGGAAGGGGGAGGAGAAAAATGTTGTCCTCTCAAAAGAAATATTTTATTACGATTATTATATATGTTGCGCTTTACCTTTTGTCCCAAACTGTTCTTTCCAAATTATATTTGTTTCAATGGACAGCAACACACCATTATTTATATGTTTGGATTTTCTCCACTGTACTGCTTTATTGTAAGAAATATATAGTTTCATTTTCAATAACATTTGGAAATTTGTTTGGAATATTAATTGGTCAATTTTTTGGAGATTGCATTAAGTATAAGAACATATTAAAAATAACAGCAGAAATGTCCTTGGAACAAAAATATACACTTTACCATCATCCAGGCGTAGAGTATTGGATTGTAACTATTATTATTTTTACAGTAGTTGGCATATTAGTGAACAAGCGCAGATATGTCAGGGATGAATCTTGAACTGGATCAGTTTTAGCTATTGTTGAATGAAACATTGGAAAAGAGTGAATGCATCGGCGAAATTCATGGAGGTGACGGCTATGAGGAAAATAAAGGAGCTTATATTTTCTGAGAATGGTATGAAAGCAGTTAACACCTTGTTCTTTTTGGCGATGTTTTTTTATAGCAGCGGCCTGCTGTTTGTCGCTTATATTGTCTGGATCTGTTATCTTGTGTTTTGCATTAGAAATACGGAATCCAGGGGGAGCAAAGTGGTTTATTCGGTGTTTGTTGGACTTGCAGTGGTTATGATCGGAGTGAGTCTGTATGGTTTGATACAAGGATGATAGATCATCCGGATTTCCTTTTGAACTTCCAATTTTCAGCGACTTTACTGCTACCGATG
Organism: Clostridium sp. AF28-12; assembly: GCF_003435225.1. NCBI lineage: Bacteria > Bacillati > Bacillota > Clostridia > Eubacteriales > Clostridiaceae > Clostridium > Clostridium sp. AF28-12. The sequence continues at coordinate 28,848 of NZ_QWGJ01000024.1, forward strand.
CATCTTCTGCACGTTCTTCTTTATTTGTCTCTGTTTCTTCATGTGCAGAATCTGCAAGGGCAATCGTAGTTATTTCCGGTATCGTCTTCTGAGCAGTCTGGCAGCCGGTCATAAACAAGCAGACAATCCCGAGCATTATAAATCGTTTTTTCATGTTATCACCTCCTGAATCACACGCGCTCAAATGACAGATATCTCGTCCCTTGAAAAGTGAGTTTTCCGATATTTCCTTCCGCCAGCATTCCATATTCTCTTCCTGAAACCTGTAGTTCCATCCGGTCACCGCTCTCTACCTGAAACGTGACATAGTAGCTGGTACTTGAAGTCGAATGAAAGCCATGAGCTCCAGACAGGTCACCCGCATTTGCATGGCTATGATGTGTGATATTTTCACGCTTTGCGACGATGGTTGCACTCACCGACAGACGCGGTGACTGATTGTTTTTGTGCCATGTTCTGATTCCGGTCACAAACTGAAAGATGATCATACCGAAAACGATCACGAAGATAATTGGAAACATATATTCAAACAGCATAAACATATCACTCACCCCTTCTTAATCTTGCGTCTAACGATTCCCCTGAGTGCATATTCCGCAAGAACTGCGCATCCGTTCCAGAGGAACG
>NZ_QWGJ01000025.1:0-525 GCF_003435225.1 Clostridium sp. AF28-12
AGGATTTCTTCACGCTGGTTGAGATTGTCCTCGACCATCTGCGTGATGGCTTCATCGTCCGTCAGATTGCGAACAATACAGGGCATATCCGCATATCCGGCAAGCTCGCTGGCCTTCTGGCGGCGGTGGCCGGACACGATCTCATAGCCGCCATCCTCACGGGGACGGACGATAGCGGGCTGGGTCACGCCCTTGTCCTTGACGCTGGACACCATAGCCCGCATTTCTTCATCATCCCGGACCTCAAAGGGATGGTTCTTAAAGGCGTGGAGTTCGTTCAGCTTGATATAGACGATCTGCTCCTTGCCCCGGCGTGGTGCATCCTTCGGCTTTTCGGATTCCTTCGGAGCGGGAGCAGCCTGTACCGTTGGAGCCGTTTTTTTCTCCGGTTCCTTTTTGACCGCCTTTTCCGGTTTCTGTGCAGGAGCTTTGGGCTTCAGGGCTGCGGCCTTGTCCTTATCTGCTTTCGGGGGACGGCCCCGGCGCTTCGGCTGTTCCGGCTCTTTGGGTTTTTCCTCCGCTTTC
>NZ_QWGJ01000025.1:535-26151 GCF_003435225.1 Clostridium sp. AF28-12
TGTTCCGGCTCTTTGGGTTTTTCCTCCGCTTTCTTCGGAGCCTCCGGCTGCTTTTCCGGTTTCTCCGCTTTTGTCGGGTCAGGCTTTTCCCCGCTGGGAGTTGCCGCCCGTTCCTCGGCTTTCTTTTCCTTCATAATTTCAGCGAAGTTATAGACGGAAACCTGCGGGTTCTTTACCTCCGGTTCCGTCTTTTTTTCCGGCTCCGGGGAAACGGAAACCTTCTCCGGCTCTTTTGGGGGAGCGGGAGGCGTTTCCTTGCCCGGTCCGGTATCCGTTACCGGCTGTTCCGACGTTTTTGTGGTTTTATCATCTGCCATAAGCATTTACCTCCTGTTTTTTGGCATGAAAAAAGGGGCTCAACTTTTCAGTCAAGCCCCCGTGGGAAGTTCCTCCTTTCTCCGCCATGATACAAAAATACCGCCCGTAGTCTCGTTTGGGCGGTACTTTGTGTAAGATTGGCAGTCCATTATTAAGTTTTTTATTATGTTCCCTTTGTACACCGTTGCAAGAAGTGCATCAGAAAAAGAAACGGTATTTGAAAACGATAGTTATATTTCAGAAACATTTCAATTTCGATATAATCGAGGTGCATTAAGTGATATTTCTGATTTAGTTAATGAGGCAACATTCTGTACGGAAGATGTTTTTCATAGAATAAGCGGAGCTCAAATAACAGCAGAGTGCAATATACCATCTGTTAAAGTTATTATTGAGAATTCAGAGTTATCGTCTAAATAGTATTTTAGAAAGACCGTGAAAACTGTTACTAGTTTTTTGGTCTTTCTTTTTTTATTATATTATAATATGATTTTTAGATTTAAGAGTTTCGTATTTAGTGAGCTGTAGTATGTGGAATACGAAGTCGCGTTTCCCTTAGCATCGAGCGATAAGGCTTAGATGGGATTGCTGAATGGAACAGAAGAGGCCTGGAGGCACAGAGACAGGCGCAGATGAAAAAGGATCAAAGGGACTTGAATAAAAAAGCCCCCGCACAGGTGATTAACAAACCGCCTATGTGGGGGAAAAATCATTTATGGATTATAATTCAGTTTTTACGAAGATATCGTAGATTGCCCGGATCGCCGGCTCAAAATCATCATTTGTAACGCCGATGATGATGTTCAGTTCACTGGATCCTTGGTCGATCATCTTTACGTTGATCTTAGCGTGTGCGAGGGCCGCAAAGATTCTTGCGGCAGTTCCGCGCATTGCCTTCATGCCGCGGCCTACGACTGCGATCACAGCGAGGTCGGACTCTAATGTGACAACATCCGGATGAACGGAGCGTTGGATACCGGAGAGAACAGACTGCTCTTTCTCCTGGAACTCATCCTGGTGAACGAGAACGGACATGGTGTCGATGCCGGACGGCATGTGCTCGAAGGAGATGCCATTCTTTTCAAATACCTCAAGAACCTTTCTCCCAAACCCAACTTCGGAGTTCATCATTGCCTTGTCGATGTTCATAGCGCAGAAGCCCTTCTTTCCGGCAACACCGGTGATGGTGTAGTGCGGACGCTTGCTGGTGTTCTCGACGATCATGGTACCCGGATCTTCCGGACGGTTCGTGTTGCGGATATTGATCGGGATTCCGGCTTTTCTTACCGGGAAGATCGCGTCCTCATGAAGGACACTTGCACCCATGTAGGAGAGCTCACGGAGCTCGGTGTAGGTGATGGTCTCGATCGGAGCCGGATTCTCAACAATTCTCGGATCTGCTACGAGGAAACCGGAAACATCTGTCCAGTTCTCGTAAAGGTCCGCCTGGACTGCACGTGCCACGATGGAACCTGTGATATCGGAACCACCGCGGGAGAAGGTGTGGATCGTTCCGTCCGGCTTAGCACCGTAGAAGCCAGGAATGACTGCCTGCTTTAAGGAAGCGAGATGCTCACGCATCTCCTCGTTTGTCTCCTCGGAGAGGAAATTTCCCTCAGCGTCGAAGCGGATCACATCGGCTGCGTCCACGAAGGTGAAACCGAGGTAATTTGCGGCGATGATGCCGTTCAAGTATTCTCCTCTGGAAGCCGCGTAGTCGCGTCCGGCTTTCTTTAAGAAGTTCTCCTCAATTTTCGCAAATTCGAAATCAAGGTTTAAGTTTAAATCAAGACCGTCGATGATATCGGTGTAGCGCTTCTTGATCTGGTCAAGGATGCGCTTATAGCTTTCGCCTGCGCATACAGCGTCGTAGCACTGGTATAACATGTCGGTCACTTTTGTGTCTTTGCTGTCTCTTTTTCCCGGTGCCGACGGAACAACATAGCAACGGGTCTTGTCGGCTTCGATGATTGCCTTTACTTTTTTAAACTGACGGGCACTTGCGAGGGAGCTGCCGCCAAATTTTACAACCTTCTTCATAATCTGTCTCCTGTGTGTAAGTAAATGATATATGCCGGATTCCACCTTAGTGGATTACCTTTGGTGTCGGGAAGTATTCGAAGAATACCTTGGCAACCATCTTGTCTCTGGAAATGTAGTGGTTCTGCCAGTAGCGGGCATCCAGGGAGTAGTTGCGGTTGTCGCCCATCATGAAGTAGCAGTTTTCCGGAACTTCAAAATGGTAAGTTTCATGCTGGTTCATCGGCTCTGCGATGTACGGTTCGTCGAGCGGTGTGTCAGATCCGTTTAAATAGACCTGATCGTCCACGATATCGATCACGTCGCCAGGCATACCGATCACGCGCTTCACATAGTAGATCGTGTGGCCGCGCTTTCCGACTTCGGAACCGCAGGCCGGGCAGGTATCCTGCTTATCGCCCTCTATGATCGCACCGCACTGTGGGCACTGCCAGCCAAAAACGAAGATTGCTACATCGCCGCGTTCCGGTTCAGAGAATTTGTAATGGAGTCTGGAGCCGATGACACGGCTTCCTGCCATGATAGTGTTTTCCATGGAACCTGTTGGGATTTCACTGTTTGCAATGACGAAAGTGGTGAGCACGAAGGCGATCACAGCGGCAGATACGAGAACCTGCACCCAGCTGATGAGCTCTGCGACCCAGCCTGTTTTTTCTTTCTTTTCTTTTTCGTTATTTTCCATATAAATGATCATAACCTCGTTTGACTAATATTTACGGGAAGGATATACTGTAAGAGTAAATACGATTGCCCGTATGCATACAATAAAGAGTTTATGATAAATTGTCAAGTTTCGCAAGGGAATTTCGAAAAAGGTAAGGAAGTTTTTTATTTCCATTAGGAAATCCAGCGAAATCCGTAGACGAAATACGAATAACGAGAAGGCAGCAGCCTGAAATACGGAATTGCGATCCGGAAAATGCTTGCTGTGCAGAGAACATTTTCAGTTATAGTTTGTGCAGGAGAGAACAGCAACCATTTTCACAGATTTATGTTCCAGACTTTGTGATAATACTTGTATCACCAAAGCGAAAATGTTAAAATACTGTTAAGAAAATTGCGGGCGATTATCATCCGCTGATGGATCTGATCATTTTTTGCGGAGCGTGCCAAGAGAAAGGCATGCGGATGCAGCAGGGGGAGTGCTGAATGGAAAAAATCTTATATGATCTGATGGATTGGGCCGGAATCGAGGAACTTGTCTATTCCGAGGCGAGCGATCCGGGACGGCTTTTAGGGGAACATGTGATAAAGGAAGGTCTTCTGATCCAGGCTTTTCTGCCGAACGCGGAGAAGGTGTCCGTAAAGATCGGCGAAGAACAGTTCCCGATGGAGATGGCGGACGAGAACGGCTTCTTTGCGGTACTTTTAGATGACAGGAGAGAGCTGGTTCCGTATCATTTCTGTATCACCTACACGGACGGGGACAACGAGGAGATCATCGACCCTTACAGCTACCAGTTCCACACCGCCTTTACCGAGGAAGAGGTGCGGAAATTCAGTGCGGGGATCTATTATGATTCCTATGAGAAATTCGGGGCACATCCGGCGGTGGAAGCCGGGATCGAGGGCGTTCACTTTGCGGTGTGGGCGCCGGATGCGATGCGCGTCAGCGTTGTGGGCGATTTCAACTTCTGGGACGGAAGACGCCACCAGATGAAAAAGCGAGGTCCGTCGGGGATCTACGAGATCTTTATCCCGAACCTGAAGCCCGGCGCGATCTACAAATATGAGATCAAGACAAAAGCGGGACTTCCGATGCTGAAGGCGGATCCGTACGGAAACTATGCGGAGCTCCGCCCGAATACGGCATCTGTTGTATGGGATATGTCCGGTTACAAATGGAACGATGATGAGTGGATCAAAGAGCGGGCCGCGGCGAAAGACCGCCTAAAGGATTCCCCGATGTCCATCTATGAGGTCCATCTTGGTTCCTGGATGCAGAAAACGGTAGCACAGAATGAGAACGGTGAGGACATCAACGGCAGCCAGTTCTACAACTACCGGGAGATCGCGGAGAAGCTGGCAGCCTATGTGAAAGAGATGGGATACACCCATGTGGAGCTGCTTCCTGTGATGGAACATCCATTGGATGAGTCCTGGGGATATCAGGTCACCGGATACTATGCGCCGACGAGCCGTTTCGGAACACCGGACGATTTCAAGGCGTTTATGGACCATATGCATAACGAAGGGATCGGTGTGATCCTGGACTGGGTTCCTGCCCATTTTCCGCGGGATGCCCACGGCCTTGCAGCCTTTGACGGGACATGCCTCTACGAGCACCAGGATCCGCGCCAGGGATCCCATCCCCACTGGGGAACGCTGATCTACAATTACGGACGTCCCCAGGTATCAAACTTCCTGATCTCCAATGCCTTATACTGGGCGAAGGAGTTCCATGCAGACGGAATTCGGATGGACGCAGTGGCATCCATGCTGTATCTGGACTATGGAAAGAACGCCGGGGAGTGGGTCGCAAACATTTATGGCGGAAATGAGAATCTGGAGGCGGTGGAATTCTTAAAGCATTTAAATTCCATCTACGCGAGGGACACAAAAGGTTCTGTCCTGATCGCTGAAGAGTCCACGGCCTGGCCGAAGGTCTCCGGTGATGAGAACGATGGCGGACTTGGATTCGACTTCAAGTGGAACATGGGCTGGATGAACGATTTCCTGGATTACATGCAATGCGATCCATATTTCCGCCATGATCACTACGGGGAGCTGACCTTTAGCATGCTCTATGCCTATAGCGAGAAGTTCGTCCTGGTATTTTCCCATGACGAGGTGGTCCACGGAAAAGGTTCCCTGGCAGGTAAGATGCCGGGGGATACCCAGGAGAAGAAGTTTGCGAACCTCAGGACCGCCTACGGCTTTATGATGGGGCATCCGGGAAAGAAACTTCTGTTTATGGGACAGGATTTCGGACAGATGGACGAGTGGAACGAAAAAACGAGTCTGGAGTGGGGGCTCTTGAAATATGATATCCACAGCCAGATGAAGGATTATGTGAAAGCACTGAACCATTTATACCGCACACAGCCGGCACTCTACAGAATGGACTATGAGCCGGAGGGCTTTGAGTGGATCAACTGCACGTATAACGACGAAAATATCGTTATATTTGAGAGAAAAACGGAGAAGCCGGAAGAGACCCTGCTCTTTGTCTGCAACTTCGCTCCGGTGGAGCATGAGAAGTTCCGCCTCGGTGTTCCGTTTGCGGGAAAATACAAGGAGATCCTGAACAGTGATGCGAAGCAGTTTGGCGGCAGCGGAATGACGAACCCGAGAGTCAAGATGTCGAAGAAAGAGGAGTGGGATACGAGAAAGAACTCGATCGCCATCAACCTTGCCCCGATGTCTGTGGCGATATTCTCCTGTACCCCATATGAAGAAGAGACGGAGCCGGAGAAAAAGAAAACGGTGGAGAAGAGAAAGCGCCCGTTAAGACAGCCGGCTGTTAAGACAGCAACGAGTCCGCTGGATGTGATCTCTGAGAAAGTTGGACAGATCATAAAGACGGCGCGAGAGAGCCGACACTGAAATTTGTGCCGGACTGATTTGGGCAGTCAGCGCAGAAATTAAATACAGGACAGAAATATCCGGAAAGCAACAGGTGAAATGACATGAAAGAACATACATTGGATATTCTCACCGCGGCGCTCGTCAAATACGGAACCAGAGTCTTCTGGGCGGCGGTCATCGTATTTGTGGGACTGCGGATCATCAGGATCGCCCGCAGGGCAGCCGGTCAGATCATGGACCGCGCCGGGGTGGAGATCACGTTAAAAAAGTTTCTGGACATGCTGCTTCATGCAGTTCTCTTCGGCGTTATGGTATTCATGGCGGCGGACCAGCTGGGAATCAAGACGACTTCCTTCGTGGCGGTCATCGGTACCGTTACTCTGGCATTCAGCCTTGCGATGCAGAATACGCTCTCGAACTTTGCGGGCGGAACCCTGATCCTGCTCCTGAAACCGTTTAAGGTGGGCGATTATATCAGCACCAGCTCCGGTGAAGGAACCGTTGAGTCCATCGGCCTTGTATACACGACGCTCCTGACGACGGATAACCGGGTCATCACGATCCCGAACAGCTCCGTGTCCAGCGCGCCGCTCACAAACCTTACAAGGACCGGAAAACGCCGCCTGATCATCAATGTGGGGATCGGATATTCCTCCGATCTTTTAAAGGCGAAGAACGTCCTGAAAAAGATCTTCGAGGAGAACCCGGGGATCATGAAGGATCAGCCGGTTCAGGTCGTTGTGGATGCGCTGGGAGACAGCAGTGTTGTTTTAAGCGCCAGAGGCTGGACGACCTGTGAGGATTACTGGACAGCGAAGTGGTCCATCACAGAGGCGATCAAGTTAACATTTGACAAAGAGGGGATTGAGATCCCGTACCAGTATATGAATGTAATGATGACAAAGGAACCATAGTGTGAACCGGGCAGAGTATCGGAAAATGCAGGTTACCCGGGGAAGAGAGTTCAACAGGAGAAAACTGTGGACTCTCTTTTTCTGTTGCACAGGAAGAAAGCATATTTTTCATTATATAGAATATATTCCACAATTCAAAATGAATGATTCTTGTTTGCACACTGTGGTAAAACAATAAAGCAGCAAAGCTTTTTCGCATAATGCAACAAAAAACGCTTGCATTTTTGTGAAAATCTGATAGAATCAATGTTAACTTGTTTCTGCGTTGCGGACAAATGTTTGCGGAAAAGAGACGGGTCTTTCTGTGCAAAGATGCCGAAAGATCTATGATTTCAGCAAAAGGGAAACATGCGGAGGCGAAAAACAACAAAAGGAGGGATCGAATATGAAAGAGCATATGGCTGACTGGCGTATCCATGCGCTTGCTTTCGTACTCACCGTAATTGCCGAATTTATCGGCACCAAAAAATTCAGTTTCGGGCCTTTGTCCTTCTCACTGTTTCCGATGCTGTATGTACTGATCCTTGGAGCGATCCTTGGAATCGTAAAATTAATTCCACAGAAGATGATGACAGAAGCATCACCCTATATCGGAATCAGCGTTATGATGCTGACAGCAAAGATCGCATCCACGATCGGACCGAATCTCGGCGCGGTTGTCAAAGCCGGACCGGCGCTGATCCTTCAGGAATTCGGAAATCTGGGAACCGCAGTTTTAGCGCTCCCGATCGCCATATTTGTGTTCCATATGGGACGCGCGGCAATCGGAACCTCCTTCTCTATTTCAAGAGAGAGCTCCCTTGCGGTCGTTGCTGATAAATATGGTCTTGATTCGGATGAAGGAATCGGTGTTATGGGTGGATATATCACAGGTACTGTATTCGGAACCATGTTCAATGGTATCTTCGTCTCCCTGCTCTGCTCCTTAAATATCTTCCACCCGTATGCGCTCGGAATGGCGTGCGGAACAGGTTCCGCATCCATGCTTTCTGCCAGCCTTGCGGCAGTCGTTGAGGCATATCCGGATATGGAAGCGGAGATCACTGCCTACGCGGCGACCTCAAATATGCTGAGCAGTGTGGATGGCCTTTATATGAGTATTTTTATCGCACTTCCGATGTGTGAATTCATGTACAAGCTGTTCACAAAGAACAACAGGCATTATAAAGACGGACTCCCGATCGGCGCTAAGGTGAAAGTCAAAGCCGCCGGGGAAGAATAGGAGGGATCCATATGGACGCAGCAGTATGGTTTAAAAGAATCAAATGTCTTGTCCTTGTATGCATCTTCGCATCCATCGGCAATTTTATCAGTACATCAAAGGCTGGAAACCCGGTAACCCCGCTTGAGGCAGTGCCCGGGCTCGTGCTTCTTCTTGTATGCACGCTGGTGGGCTGTATCATTTATGAGCTGATCAATAAGGTTTCGCCGAAGAATCTCCCGGCAATCGCCTATATCTCATTTATCGCGATCCTGATCACGATCCCGGGTGTCAGCCCGATCGCAGATTATGCGATCGAACAGATTGGAAAGATCGGACTTCTTCCGCTCTGCACTCCGATCCTTGCATATGCCGGAATCTCCATCGGAAAAGATGTGGATACATTTAAGAAACAGGGCTTTGCGATCGTAGTCGTAGCGATCTTCACGTTCGCGGGAACATTCCTCGGTTCTACGATCATTGCCCAGCTCATCTTAAAAATGACAGGCGTGATCTGATGATCAGATATGAAAAATGGGAATAGGTTGTAAAAACAGCGCACTCATGTTATCATTATAACACTGGTGCCGCCGCATGAAACAGAGCCGCGGACGTCCAATCATAACGATAATGGAGTGAAGTTTCCATGTACCATGATCTTACAAAAGGGAGCATCTCACGCTCCCTTCTTTTATTTGCCCTGCCCATGATGGCAGGAAATCTTTTACAGCAGTTCTACAATATTGCGGATACCCTGATCATCGGGAGAGTGCTCGGAAAAAATGCGCTGGCGGCGGTCGGCTCGTCGTATACGCTGATGACATTCCTGACCTCGATCTTTCTGGGGCTCAGCATGGGCTCCGGCGCACTGTTTTCCATTTACAGGGGAAAAGGAGATGAGAGGGCACTGAAGTCCTCCATCGCCCACGCCTGCGGCCTGATCCTCGCTGTAACGCTTGTTTTGAATGTGGTTGTCTATATTTTCATTGATCCGATCTTAAACTTCTTACGGGTTCCTGAGGAGGTCTGGGGCGGTATGAGGGAGTATCTGCTGATCATTTTCGCAGGTCTGCTCGCCACGTCCCTCTATAATTTCTTCTCCTGCCTGTTAAGGGCACTGGGAAACTCAACGGTTCCGCTGGTGTTTCTTGCGGTATCCGCGATCTTAAACATCGCGTGGGATCTTTTATTTGTGGCGGTCTTCCATTGGGGAATCGCCGGTGCGGCCTATGCGACGATCTTTGCCCAGTATGTATCCGGGATCGGTATCCTGCTCTATGTTCTTTTCCGATGTAGAAGCCTTCTTCCGGAGAGAAAGGATCTTCGCTTTGACGGAGAAATCTTAAAGGAGATCGCAGGACTTTCCTCCCTGACCTGCCTGCAGCAGTCGGTTATGAACTTCGGAATCCTCATGGTACAGGGGCTTGTAAACAGCTTTGGCGCCACCACCATGGCGGCTTTCGCGGCGGCAGTAAAGATCGACACCTTCGCGTATCTGCCGGTTCAGGACTTTGGAAATGCCTATTCGACCTTCGTTGCCCAGAACTACGGCGCGGGAAATAAAGAACGGATCCGCCGCGGCACAAAGGAATCCTTTGCCATCAGCACGGCGTTCAGTCTTGTGATCTCAGCGCTGGTCTTTGCCTTCGCGGCACCGCTCATGCAGATCTTCGTGAGCTCCGCAGAGACGGCGGTTATCGCCTCCGGCGTCCGTTATCTCAGGATCGAGGGCGCGTTCTATTTTGGAATCGGCTGCCTGTTCCTGCTTTACGGATATTACAGGGCGATCAAGAGGGCGGAGATGTCTGTGGTGCTTACAGTGATCTCCCTCGGAACCCGTGTGTTACTGGCCTACGTGCTCTCTGCCACATCCCTCAGCGAGACAGGAATCTGGATGGCGATCCCGATCGGATGGATACTGGCAGATCTCACAGGACTTTTATACATGAGGAAGACCTGGTAAAAAGAAAAGGTAACTATTCAGTACCTTCATAGTTACGTGCAAAAATCCATTCCAGATCAGCTTCGCTGATGGGATTTTTGCCTTCCAGCCTATGTTTTCTTACGGTCAGCGCAGCAAGTGCGCAGACCTACTGAACAGTTACAAGAAAAGTTACAAAGAAAGAACTTTTGCAAAATAAGAATTAAAAAATGTTGAATCTAAAAAATACGCTGTACAGGAGAATGAACCCCATGTACAGCGTATTTTGTTGCCGCGTGCCCAGATCTGGCGTTTGATCTGCGCTATCCTGCGGTCAGCGCAGCAGACATATTTAAACTAACTTACTCAACAGCTTCTCTTTTCTATCGATCATCTCGTCGATCCTCTCGATATAGGAAGCTACATCCTTCACATTCTCCGCGCGCTCCAGACGGTTTTCCGCCGGGAAGGTGACCTTCGTGGTGGTTCCGGCACCGCAGGCAACGATAGTCTGTTTTTCCTCCATGATGAGGATATTGTAGATACATGCTTTTCCGGGTGCCGCATAGCCGACATTCTCGAAATTTCCGGCCATATTTTTCTGACGGTACAGGTAATACGGCTCAAGACCCATCTCGCGGGCGTACTTCGCGGTGAGATCGATCATCTCCTGAGTGTTCTGGATCTTTAAGTTCGCGTAGCGCTCCTTAAAGATATTAAGTCTCGCCGCACGCTTGATGGCGAGAGAGTGGACCGTCACGCTGTCCGGGGCAAGCTCTCTGACCTGCTCCATGGTGCTGCGGACGTCATCGATATCTTCCTCCGGAAGTCCGATGATGAGGTCCATATTGATATTGTCAAAGCCAAGATCTCTTGCCATGCGGAATTTTTCCTTCACCATATCCACGGTGTGATGGCGTCCGATCAGATCCAGAGTTGCCTGCTTCATCGTCTGCGGATTGATGGAGATCCTGGAGATATTGTGGGCACGGAGAACCTTGAATTTGTCCTCGGTGATGCTGTCCGGGCGTCCGGCTTCCACAGTGAATTCCTGCACCTTTGAGAGGTCAAAGGTATTCTCGATCTTTGTGAGCAGAGCGTCCAGCTCCTCTGCCTTTAAGGACGTCGGAGTTCCGCCGCCAAAGTAGATCGTATCCAGTGTGCGGCCTTTCATCTTCTCCGCCACATAATCCAGCTCTTTAAACAGCGCCTTCAAATAGAGATGAACCTTCTTCTCCCACGCTCCGATCGGGTAGGAGGTGAAGGAACAGTAGAGGCAGGTGGTCGGGCAGAACGGAATTCCCACATAGAGGCTGTATCCGTTTTCATAGTCGATATGGCTTAAGAGCTCCCGCTCCCGCTTCGCGACCTCGACACTTAAGTCGATCTTCTCTTCACTTGTCAGGTACATGTCCCGCATGAAGGAACGGATGCTTTCCTCATCCTCACCCTGGTCAAGTCTCGTCATGGCGATCTTTGTCGGGCGGATACCGGTCAGGGTCCCCCAGGGGAGTTCTTTTCCCGTCCGCTTTTTTAACATGCCGTAAAGCTCTTTCTTGATCGTTGTCTTTGCGTTTAAGCGAACATCGTAGTCGATCGGAAATACGGTCTCATCTGCGACAGTGCCCGCCGGATTCGTGATCTTCAAGCCAAATTTCGTCTCATCCGCATTTTGTGAGCAGGTTCCCTCCACGTAAAAATCCACGTCGTCCTGTTTTTCATGGACAAAAGTCTCACCCGGATAAAACGCCATCAAAAGCTCCCGGATATCCTGCTCATAAGCAGTATCGTTTAATAAAATTCCAATCATCCCATTGCCCCCGAAAGAGGATTATACTTCTTTTCAAAACCGATGGTAGTCGTGTCCATATGCCCCGGATAGACCATGGTGTCGTCCGGCAGTGTGGAGAGCAGACGTCTTACAGACTCGGCGATCTGGCGTCCGCTTCCCGTCGGGAAATCCGTGCGGCCGTAGGAGCCTGCAAACAGGGTATCACCGGAGAAGAGAACCTCTTCTTTTTCAATATAGTAACAGCAGGAACCGATGGTGTGTCCTGGTGTTTCAAATACTTTCCATGTAAATCCGGCGATGGAAAGCTCGTCACCCTCCTTCACGGTGACATCCGGTGTGATCGTATACGGCTCTCTGAAATAGCCTGCCACGAGACTCTTTCGGCCATCCGTCAGGACATCGATCTCCTTTTCGCATGCGTAGATCGGTACATTCCAGGTCTCCTTCAGTTCCTTTGCCGCCATGATATGGTCGAAGTGACCGTGGGTCAGAAGGATCGCTTCCGGCTTTAACCCCAGGGATACCGCCATATTGGCGATCTGACCGGCGCCATCGCCCGGATCGATAACGGCAGCTCGTTTTGTCTCATGATCATAGACCAGATAGCAGTTGGTTCCAACCATGCCAACTACCAGAGTCTTGATGCGGATCTCGCTCATAGTTTACTTTCCTCCATTTTCAACAGCATAAAGAGAAGTGCTTCGCTTTTATGCCGGTACAGTTTTCTGCTGTGGTTTTCAAACATTCGTGTATAAAAAGGCCTGCCGTCCGTAGTACCTCCGGCAGACCTTTATCACCGCACTCACGGCGCACTTTCACACACCTGAATGCAGAGTTATCTAAATTTTTATCAGCCCGTGGTTCTCTCAATATCCAGCACGCCGTCGATCTGGCGCAGCTTTGCCATCAGGTTGTTTAATTCTTCGATTCCATGGATATCGAAGCTCATGGTGATCGTCGCCTTGCCCTGCTTATTCACGCGGGAGTTCATCGTCTTGATGTCGATCTCGCGCTCTGTAAAGATCTTGGAGATATCCACGAACATTCCGATCCGGTTGTTTGCGAAGATCGAGATCTCTGTGGAGTAGGTTGCGGCACTGTTGTCCTCCTCAACGCCCTGCCACTCTGCGTCGATCAGGCGGCTTCTCTCGATCTCCGGGAGATTTAAGACGTTGATACAGTCCGTTCTGTGGATCGTAATTCCGCGGCCTCTCGTCACGAAACCAACGATCTCGTCGCCTGGAACCGGGCTGCAGCACTTGGAGAAACGAACCGCAAGATCATGGATTCCCTTTACGGTAATGCCGCTCTTTGATTTGCTGCCCTTGATCGGAACCACAGCAGGTTTGTTGTTGTCACCGATGGCATCAAGGATCGTCGCATCGGTTACTTCGCGTTTCAGCTTCTTTGTGCGCTCCTCGATCATCTTGTTGATGACCTGCCCCTCTTTTAATCCGCCGTGTCCGACGGATGCAAGAACGGAATCCCAGTCCTGAAAGGCGTAGCGCTTTAATACTTTATCCACAAACTCCGGCTTATTGATATCGGAGAAGTTGATCCCCTTTGCCTTACAGTAGCGGTCGATCATTTCGCGGCCTTTTAAGATATTGTCAGCCTTCCGCTCCTGCTTGAACCAGGCGTTGATCTTGTTTCTCGCCTGGCTGCTCTTGATGATATTTAACCAGTCACGGCTTGGTCCCTTGGAATTCTGGGATGTCATGATCTCGATCCGGTCACCGTTCTGGATCACATAGTCAATATTTACGAGCTTTCCGTTGACTCTCGCGCCCACCATCTTGTTTCCGACAGCCGTGTGGATCGAGTAAGCAAAGTCGATCGGTGTGGAGCCGCTTGGCAGTGCCTTTACGTCTCCGGTCGGTGTAAAACAGTACACGCTGTCGGAGAACATATCGAGGTCGCTCTTGATGGCATTTAAGAATTCCTTGTTGTCGGACATATCCTGCTGCCACTCAAGGATCTGGCGCAGCCAGCTTAACTTCTTCGCCTCATCACCGGCAGCAACCTGTCCGCTGCCGCTCTCTTTATATTTCCAGTGGGCGGCGATACCATATTCCGCTGTACGGTGCATCTCGAAGGTACGGATCTGGATCTCAAAGGGCTGGCCGTTTGTGCCGATCAGTGTCGTATGTAAGGACTGATACATATTCGGCTTCGGCATCGCGATATAATCTTTAAAACGGCCGGGGATCGGTTTGTACATCTCGTGGATCACACCCAGAGCCGCGTAACAGTCTTTTACGGAGTCCACGATGATGCGGACCGCGAAGATATCGTAGATCTGGTCCAGCGTCTTGTGCTGGTTTAACATCTTTTTATAAATACTGAAGAAGTGCTTGACGCGTCCGTTGACCTCGCACCTGATCTCAGCATGTTCCATGTGGGTCTTGATCTCGGCGATAATGTCATCGATGAATTTCTGGCGCGCTTCGCTTGTCAGGGCAATCTTTTCTTCCAGTTCTTTGTATACATTTGGCTCGAGATACCGTAACGCAAGGTCATCCAGTTCGATCTTGATCTTGGAAATACCGAGTCTGTCAGCAAGAGGGGAGTAGATCTCGATGGTCTCTCTCGCCTTCTCCTTCTGCTTTTCCGGGCGCATGTACTGAAGCGTCCGCATATTGTGGAGACGGTCCGCAAGCTTGATGATGATGACACGGATATCTTTTGCCATTGCGAGGAACATTTTTCTTAAATTCTCCGCCTGCATTTCCACCTTATCCGCCGACCAGGATAACTGGGTCAGCTTTGTAACACCGTCGACTAAGAGGGCAACCTCTTTTCCGAAGATCTCGGCGAGCTGTTCCTCTGTATATATGGTATCTTCCACCACGTCGTGGAGAAGTCCGGCTGCGATCGTCTCTTTATCCATCTCGAGATCCGCGAGGATGATCGCCACACAGAGCGGATGGATAATGTACGGTTCCCCGGATTTTCGCTTCTGGTCTTTATGGGCATTATCCGCAAGCTGATATGCCTTCTCGATCATGCTCAGATCATCGGACGGATGGTACTTTCTGATGCTGGCAACAAGATCCCGGTAAAGAACATCAGGACTTGTGAAATCAGCAGGCGCTTCCAGCTCACCTTCGATCGTTTTCAGTTTGTTTTCTTCCATAAAATCTCCCACCTTCATTTTTAGCGTACCATCCGGTCATGTCCGCCGCAGAAATCCGTCGTTTTCCCGGTATTTTCGACAAAAGCAGACACTCCTGAAATATATCAACCATTATAAATTTTTTTGGCATAAATTGCAATCGTTTTGTTGTGGTTTTAGACCGCTGCTTTCCGGAAGGATTCCCTGATCCGGGGACTCTTATACAGGGGCGTTCCTGATCCGGGATATAAAATGTTTATGACAGGCATATCTTTTTGTTATAATGTTACCGTGTTAAAGTGATTGAACTTCAAAGAAGAACGTATTATAATAGAAATATTAAAATTTTATAAACAAATTGGAAAGGAGTACTCTATTATGGACACAATGAGTCTCACAGCAAAGTATGAAGATGAAATGATTGCCATTCGCAGGCATATTCATAGACATCCGGAGCTCAGCAACAAGGAATATAAGACAACGGAGTTTATCCGCGAAAAACTGACGGAATACGGTGTGGAGATCGCTGAGATCGGGATGAAGACCGGCGTTGTTGCCGTTATCCGCGGCGGAAAACCGGGAAAAACCGTTGCGATCCGCGAGGATATCGATGCACTTCCGATGAAGGAACTCACAGGACTTCCGTTCGCCTCCGAGAATGATGGTGCCTGCCATTCCTGCGGACATGATATCCACACAACCGTGCTTCTCTACTGCGCGAAGGTATTATCAGAGATCCGTGAGGAGCTTGCCGGAACGGTCATGCTGATCTTCCAGCCGGCAGAAGAGCATATGGGAGCCGGAGAGCTTGTCGACTGCAATTTCACGCAGGTTGCGAAACCGGACGCATTTATCGGTCTCCACGTATCACCGGAGATCGATGCCGGAAGCATCGGATTAAAAAAGGGACCGGCAAACGCGTCCAATGATTTCTTTAATATCAAGATCAAAGGAAAGGGCGGACATGGCGCTCATCCGGAAAACTGCATCGATCCGGTCGTAATCTCCGGTTATGTGATCACACAGCTTCAGACCGTGATCTCCCGTGAAAACTATCCGGTATATCCGGGCGTCCTTACCATCGGCAGCATCCACGGCGGAACAGTAAACAATATCATCCCGGATTATGTGGAGATGCATGGAACACTGAGAAGCCTTGATCCGGACTGCCGCAAAAAAATGATGGCTGCCATCGACCGCGTCGTAAAAGGCTGCGCCGAGTCCATGAGGGGAACCGCGGAGGTTGAATGGGAAATCGGAGTTCCACCGCTCGTAAATGACGATTCCATCATCGAGGCAGTTGCTGAGGCTGCTGCAAAGACCATCGGTGCTGACCATGTTTCCTACGTGAAGAATCCGTCAATGGGTTCCGAGGACTTTTCTGTTCTCTTCCCGAAGTTCGGACCGGGCGCACAGTTCCGCTTAGGATCCGGAAATAACGAGGATCCGAATTCCAGACACGGTCTTCATAACTCTAAAAACGTATTCGATGAGAAGTGCATCCGCACAGGCGCATCCGTAATCATCCAGTACGCGAGAGATTTCTTAAGATAAAGGAGAATACTTATGGAAAACAACAAGAAAAAGCTGCAGATCCCAAGTACATGTGCACTGTTATTCATGCTCATGATCGTCTGCGCCATCCTGACCTGGATCGTTCCGGCAGGTGAATTCGATACAGAGAAAGTGGACAACTTAAACAAGGTTATCGCAGGTACCTATCACACCGTAGAAGCTTCCCCGGTCGGTCCGTGGGCAACTATCATGGCAGTCGTACAGGGATTCTACAAAGCCGCAAAGTTAATGGTCATGATCATGTTTGTCGGCGGTGCCGTTGAGATCCTTGAAAAGACAGGGGCGATCCACGCTGCGTTCGGAAAACTTGCTTCCAAGCAGAACTTAAATGTAAACGTACTTGTATTCTTAGTAATGGCATTCATGTCCATCGGCGGCGCAGCAGGCGTTTTCGCAAACCCGGTCGTTGCCCTGATCCCGATCGGAATCATCCTTGCAACAAACTTAGGATATGATTCCTTCACAGGCTTCCTGCTTGTATATATGGGCGCTTACTCTGGATTCAACGTAGGCTGGGCGAACGCTTCCACTATCGGTACTGCACAGCCGATCGCGGAGCTCCCGATGTTCTCAGGTTTCGGTGTCCGCGTCGTATTAAACATCATCAACTTTGCGATCTGCTATTTCTTTACGATCCGTTACATGAAAACCATCAAGGCGGATCCGAAGAAGAGCTTAAACTATGAAGCTGGCATGAGTGCATCTGACAGCATGGGCGCAGGAAAAGATGGCGCGAAGGCGATCGAAGCACATTTAACAACGAAGCACCTGATCAGCCTGATCGGTCTTGTCGTAGCGGTTGCGGCAATCCTGGTTGGCTCTGTAAAATATAAATGGAGCTATGATCAGATCGCAGCTACATTCTTTACACTTGCGGTTGTTGTTGGCCTTCTCAATGGTATGGGTATCAACGGAACAACGAAGGTATTTATCGGTGGCTGTTCCAAGATGGTAAACGCCGCGTTCATTGTCGGCTTCGCAAATGGTATTTCTGTGATCCTTGCAAGCGGAAACATCTTAAATACAATCGTTTACTGGCTGTCCATTCCGATGTCCGGAATGGGTTCCATCCTCGGAGCGAACTTCATGTTCGTTGCAAACCTGTTTATCAACCTTTTCATTCCGTCCGGTTCCGGACAGGCTGCAGCAGTTATGCCGCTTATGGTTCCGGTTGCTGACCTTGCAGGCATCACAAGACAGGTTGCTGTACAGGCATTCCAGTTCGGTGACGGCTTCTCCAACTGC
Source organism: Clostridium sp. AF28-12 (assembly GCF_003435225.1). Lineage (NCBI taxonomy): Bacteria > Bacillati > Bacillota > Clostridia > Eubacteriales > Clostridiaceae > Clostridium > Clostridium sp. AF28-12. The sequence continues at coordinate 18,185 of NZ_QWGJ01000025.1, forward strand.
CTCTTCCCGACAGCAGGTACTCTGATGGGTTCCCTCGCGATCGCAAAGACAGACTGGACAAAATACGCAAAGTGGCTCATGCCGCTCCTCGGATGTCAGGTGATCCTCTCATTCGCATCTTTAACGATCTTACAGAGCATCGGCTGGACCGGACTGTAGGAAGACGTATAATATAAGGAAAAAGGACTTCCGTTTCCTGGCGGAGGTCCTTTTTCTGTGCAGGCGGCTGATCCCGCCGCTCTTTTGTTACTGTTCACGCCTTGCGCAAACAGTAACTGATTTTGCCGATGCTTCGCATTCCAAATCGGCAAAATCCACTACCACCACTGTACTGTACGGAATTTTCAGTTCAGAAAATTCCTACCCGTGTACAGTAACGATCTTTTCGCTGAGGGATGGGAAAAACTCACAAAATAAGTTGACTTATCCATGTCCGAAAAATATAATACTTTTATTAAGGAAAGAAAAAACCCTTGAAAACCTAAGGCAATCAGCGTATTATGGTGAACGTAGGCGTGAAATTGCGCGATAAAGAGAGAAACAGAGGTACCTTTATGGCATTAAAGAAAAAGCCGGTCACCGGCATGAAAGATATTCTCCCGGCAGAGATGCAGATCCGGGATTATGTGCTGAACCAGATCAAAGAGACTTACCGCGGCTTCGGATTCTCCGCGATCGAGACTCCATGCGTGGAGCACATTGAGAACCTCCTGAGCAAACAGGGCGGCGACAATGAGAAACTGATCTTCAAGATCTTAAAGCGCGGCGAGAAATTAAATATCGAGACAGCAGAGACGGAGAACGATCTGGCAGACGGCGGACTCCGCTATGATCTGACACTTCCGTTATCCAGATATTACTCCAACAACTCCGCAAACCTTCCGTCTCCGTTTAAGGCACTTCAGGTAGGCAGCGTATGGCGTGCAGACCGTCCGCAGAAGGGACGTTTCAGACAGTTCGTCCAGTGTGATATCGATATTCTCGGTGACGCAACGAATCAGGCCGAGATCGAACTGATTCTCGCGACAACGACCGCGTTAAAGAAGATCTGCCCGGACAACAGCTTTGAGGTCCGCGTCAACGACAGAAAGCTTCTCCGTGCGATGGCCGTATACAGCGGATTCCCGGAGGAAGATATCGATAAGGTATTCATCACCGTCGATAAAATGGACAAGATCGGTACGGATGGTGTAAAGGCAGAGCTTATGGAAAACGGCTACTCCGAGGAGACGGCCGATAAATACTTAGAGCTTATGGGGCAGGCAACAAACGATGCCTCAGGTGTCCGCCGTATGGGAGAGATCCTTGCGGGTGTGTTGGAGGACGGTGCAGCTGAGAATCTTGCGCAGATCATGGAGACAGTCGGCGATGTTTCTGACGGAAGCTTCAAACTTGCGTTTGACCCGACCTTAGTCCGTGGAATGGGCTACTACACCGGAACCATCTTTGAAGTATCAATGGAAGGATTCGGCGGCTCCGTAGCGGGCGGCGGAAGATATGACAAGATGATCGGAAAGTTCACAGGAATGGATACACCGGCCTGTGGTTTCTCCATCGGCTTTGAGAGAATCGTTACGATCCTTTTAGACAACGGATTTACAGTTCCGGGCGGAAATGAGAAGGAAGCGTGGCTCTTCGAAAAGGGAATGAGCTCCGAGAAGCTTGCTTCTATTATGAAAGAGGCGATGACTGCCCGCAAGGAGGGAAAGATCGTCCTTGTAGCCCAGATGAACAAAAATAAGAAGTTCCAGAAGGAACAGCTTGGAAAAGAAGGCTACAGTGAGTTTAAGGAATTCTATAAGGAAGACTTAAAGCACTAAGACCGGGAAAAGGACAGCTTTATCTCAGTCGAGAAGACTCCCACCTCTTTTAAGTGGTGAGTAATCTCACGGATGTTCGACTTGAAATTACAATAACATTCAGCGGGTATGTTTTTAAATATTCCAGCTGTATCAGGAGGAAAATCATGGCAGAATCAATGGCAGGCTTAAAGCGTTCCTGCCGCTGTGCTGAAGTCACAGAGGCAAACGTAGGCCAGGAAATGACACTTATGGGATGGGTCCAGAAGAGCAGGAACAAAGGCGGTATTATCTTCACCGACCTTCGTGACCGTTCCGGAATCATCCAGATCATCTTTGAGGAGAGCGACTGCGGCGCTGAGAGCTTCGCAAAAGCTGAAAAATTAAGAAGTGAGTTTACAGTAGCGGTTGTCGGAACCATCGAAAAGCGTTCCGGCGCAGCAAACCCGAACTTAAAGACGGGTACCATCGAGATGAGAGCGAAATCCTTAAGAATCCTCTCCGAGTCCGAGGTACCGCCGTTCCCGATCGAGGAGAACAGCAAGACGAAGGAAGACCTTCGATTAAAATACCGTTATCTTGACCTCCGCCGTCCGGATCTCCAGAGAAACATCATGATAAGAAGCCGTGTGGCTACGATGGTCCGCCAGTTCCTTGCTGATGAAGGTTTCCTTGAGATCGAGACACCGACTCTTATTAAGAGTACACCGGAAGGCGCGAGAGACTACCTCGTACCGAGCCGTGTGCATCCGGGCGAGTTCTATGCTCTTCCGCAGTCTCCGCAGTTATTAAAACAGTTATTAATGTGCTCCGGTATGGACCGTTACTTCCAGCTCGCAAGATGCTACCGTGACGAGGACCTCCGTGCAGACCGTCAGCCGGAGTTCACACAGATCGATATGGAGTTATCCTTCGTTGACGTGGAAGACGTTCTCGAAGTCAATGAGAGACTCTTAAAGAAACTCTTCAAGGAGATCTGCAACGTGGATGTCCAGACTCCGATCCTTCGTATGACATGGCGCGAGGCGATGGACCGTTTCGGTTCCGATAAGCCGGATATGCGTTTTGGCATGGAATTAAAAAATGTATCTGACGTCGTAAAAGACTGTGAGTTCGTTGTATTCAAAAGTGCTCTCGAGAACGGCGGTTCTGTCCGCGGTATCAACGCAAACGGACAGGCTGGAATGCCGAGAAAGAAGATCGATGCTCTCGTTGAGTACGCAAAGGGCTTCGGTGCAAAGGGACTTGCATACCTTGCGATCCATGAGGACGGTTCCTACAAGTGCTCATTCGGCAAGTTCATGAAGCCGGAAGAGTTAGACGCTCTTGTAAAGGCTATGGATGGACAGCCGGGCGACCTTCTGTTCTTCGCAGCAGACAAGAATAAAGTTGTATTCGATGTTCTTGGAAATCTCCGTCTCGAGATCGCAAGACAGTTAGACCTCTTAAAGAAAGACGACTTCAAGTTCCTATGGGTAACCGAGTTCCCGCTCTTAGAGTACTCTGAGGAAGAGGGACGTTATGTTGCAATGCACCACCCATTCACAATGCCGATGGAGGAAGACCTTCCACTTATCGACACTGATCCGGGCGCAGTCCGCGCGAAAGCCTACGATATCGTATTAAACGGTACGGAGCTCGGCGGCGGATCCGTCCGTATCCATCAGGATGATATCCAGGAGAAGATGTTCGAAGTTCTTGGTTTCACAAAAGAGAGAGCAAGAGAGCAGTTCGGCTTCCTGCTTGACGCGTTCAAGTACGGAGTACCGCCGCACGCTGGTCTCGCATACGGCCTCGACCGTGTCGTTATGCTTATGGTAGGTGCAGACAGCATCCGTGACGTAATCGCCTTCCCGAAGGTAAAAGACGCGTCCTGTCTTATGATGGAAGCTCCGGCACCGGTAGATCCGAAGCAGCTTGAGGATCTCGATATCGCGATCGTTGAGAAGAGGGACGAAGAATAAAGATAATAAAGAGACGCTGAATAATGGAAGCGCTGTGCAGAAAAACTGCGCGGACGCTTCCATTTGCTATATTGGAAACAAAGGGAGAGAAATATGAAAAAGGTATTGAAAATAACAGCAGTGACCACACTGCTGAGCCTGGGACTGGCATTTTCCTCATATGCCGGACAGTGGAAACAGGGAACTGGAGCAAATGCCGGTAAATGGTGGTATGACGAGGACAATGGCACCTACGCAACAAATGGATGGCGCTGGATCGATGGAGACGGGGATGGAATTGCGGAGAATTACTGCTTTGACCAGAGTGGCTGGCTGTATGTGTCTACGGAGACACCAGATAAGAAGACGGTGGATGCCAATGGTGCACGAACACAGGATGGAAAAGTTGTTACGATGAATGTAAATTCCGGGGATACGACTTATACTGTGGATGGAACAGGGACACTGGAACCTAAAACATATAACGGAATAGAATTTAGTCTGGATAATTTAGGCTATAGTAACATGGCGATTGGAAGTATTATGTATCCGAAAGCGAACTCTGTTACAGCTGAACATATTTTGGAATACAAAAGATATTATGAAACCGGAACTGACAATTATTGGTTGGGAGCTAAGCAAAAGGAACGCGTAAATGCTTTTATTTCAGAATGGAAAAGTAAAAATATTAATAATTCAATGACGGAGGATCAAAAGGCACGAAAGATTTACGATTGGCTTGTTGACAATGTGACATATGATGCGCAAGAACCGTATAATCAGTCATCTTATGGTGCGTTTATAGATAGACGATGTGTCTGTGGAGGTTTCGCAAATGCGTTTATGTCATTAGGAAAAGCTTGTGGACTTGATGTAAAATATGTATTTGAAATTGAGCATGCATTCAATATTGTTAAATTAGATGGGAAATGGTATGCAGTGGATGCAACAAAAAAATATTATAAAAATAAGGATACGTCGTCAGCTTACTATTATAAAGATATACCAGAAGGAGATAGATCTATAGAGGAAAAGGTGCAGAAAAGGGAAAATAAGGAATCTAAACGAATAGAAGAAATAAAAACAAGTAATGAAAAAAATATGGAGAGAGCTAAGAAAAACTTTGAAAGCGGAGCGGTATTCCAAGCAGATGATGAAAAGCTGATTCCATCGCTGTTACAATACATCAATGAACAGGTGAATACAAATGTAAAATCGAGTCAGCCTATTACTGCTGTTATATATACAGGGGGAAGAAATTTTCAGGAATTCAATAAACAGAGATTTTCGTATAATGGTTTTACAGGAAAACTTGATGAAGTTATAGAACATGAAATAATCGGTAAAACGATTAATGGCTATTACATAGGAAATTATTCCAATTGTGTAATTGATTATCAGAAAAATAAGGGAACAGATGGAACATCTATATTTGTGACAACATGGAAAGACAAAGACGGAAAAGATTATATAATCTTCAGAGTAGCACTCAATCCTAGAGACAGAGTGACGGCTTCAAAAGGAGAATAATACAGTTCTCCCGCCTTCATGAAACTGCCTTTGTGAAATGTTCGTGAACTTATAGAAATCCCACTTATTATCTGCTAAAATATAGCTGATGATAAGTGGGATTTTTATGCACACATGTATGATGCCGGTAGCACCGAATCGACTGGTTAATATCTCAAGTGTGTTGGAATACGCTTCTGTTCTTATCGGAGTGCATCAGGTAAAATATATGGAGGTACAGACAATGGATGCAGTAAAAATACTTATGGTCGATGACGAGGAGAGAATGAGAAAGCTCGTTAAAGACTTTTTAACGATTAAAGGATACCGCGTTCTGGAGGCAGGAGATGGCGAGCAGGCTATTGATATCTTCTTTAAGGAAAAGGATATCAGTCTCGTGATTCTGGATGTCATGATGCCGAAAATGGACGGCTGGGAGACATGCAAGACGATCCGACGCTACTCTCAGGTTCCGATCTTTATGCTGACAGCGAGGAGTGAGGAGCGGGATGAGCTTCTTGGATTCGAACTCGGCGTTGACGAGTATATCACAAAACCGTTCAGCCCGAAGATCCTTGTGGCGAGAATTGAGGCGATCCTGCGTCGTGGCAGCGGTACATCAACGGGTGAGATTCTGGAGGCAGATGGAATCCGCGTGGATAAGGATGCCCACGAGGTGACTGTGGATGGAAAGCCGGTGGATCTCAGCAACAAGGAATTTGAACTCCTTACCTATTTTATGGAAAATAAAGGAATCGCCCTCTCGAGAGAAAAGATTCTGAATAATGTCTGGAATTACGACTATTTCGGAGATGCGAGAACCATCGATACCCACGTAAAGAAGCTGAGAAGTAAACTTGGTCCGAAAGGCGATAATATCAAGACTATTTGGGGCATGGGATATAAACTCGAGGTGGATGGATGATGAAATCGATACGATCCAGACTGACGGTCACGTTTATTGGCCTGATCGCTGTGATCCTGGCAGTGATCTGGGGCGTCAATAAGTGGTGTCTGGAAGATTTCTATGTAACAAAGAAGGTACAGGCGCTAAATGGCGCCTACGAGGCCATCGACTCCCGGATCGAGGAGAACAAGGAAAACGGGATTTCCATCGAAGACGCCATGAGAAGAGAAAAGGATGCTGACGGAAATATCACGGAAGGAAATTTGCAGCGCCTGATCCGAAATTTCAGCGACAGCGCCAATGTTTCTGTCCTGATCATTGACAACAGCACGGAGGATGCGACGGTCTATTCAACATCCCGTGATACGAAGTTTTTAAAGGACCGCATTGACCGCTATATTTTCGGCTGGGCAAAGGCCAAGTACACGATTCTGGAGGAAAACGACCAGTATAAGATCCAGAAAACATACGATCCTCAGCGGGAGAGCATGTACTTGGAGAGCTGGGGATTTTTCTCCGATAACAGCACTGCCTTTATCATGAGCGCACCGCTGTCAAGTATTGGTGAGAGTGTCCGCCTCGCGAATCAGTTTCTGCTCTATGTGGGAATGATCGCCGTATTGATCGGTGCTCTGGTCGTATATCTGGTGGCAAAACAGATCACGATGCCGATCTATAAGTTGTCGAATCTTTCGGAGCGCATGTCAGATCTCGATTTTAATGCGAAGTATGAGTCTGGAAAACATGATATGGAAGAGATTCAGGTTCTTGGAAACAGTATGAACACATTGTCAGAGCGTCTGGAGGAAACGATCTCAGAGCTTAAGTCGGCAAATAACCAGCTCACGAAGGACATCGAAGAGAAGACAAAGATCGATGAGATGCGTAAAGACTTTATCGCAAATGTCTCTCACGAGTTAAAGACACCGATCGCCCTGATCCAGGGATACGCGGAAGGTCTTCAGGAAGGAATGGGCGAGGAGAAGGAAAGCCGCGACTATTATTGTGACGTTATTGTTGATGAGGCCAACAAGATGAACAAGATGGTTAAGCAGCTTCTGACATTGTCTTCTCTGGAAAGCGGAAACGATAAGCCGGTGATGGATCGTTTCAATTTGACGGAACTGGTTCGCGGCGTTGTGAACGCGTCGAAGATCCTGCTCGAACAGAATGAGATTCAGGTGGATTTTGATGCTCAGACGCCGGTTTATGTATGGGCGGATGAATTTAAAATCGAGCAGGTAGTCACAAACTACCTGAGCAATGCAATCCATCATATCGATGGAGAGAAAAAGATCATTATCAAAATGCTTCCGGAAAACAACATCGTCCGTGTATCTGTCTTTAATACAGGAACCCCGATCCCTGAGGATGCGATTCCGAATCTCTGGACGAAGTTCTATAAGGTAGATAAGGCGAGAACCCGTGCCTACGGCGGAACCGGAATTGGTCTTTCTATTGTAAAAGCGATCATGGATGCCCACAACCAGCAGTATGGCGTGAAGAACTGGGAGAATGGTGTAGAGTTCTGGTTTACGCTTGACGGAAGTAATTCATAATATTATAGTAGAAACCCATTTGGAATATGGCAGGAGCAGCTTTTGACTGCTCCTGCTTTTTTCTCTTGCGGGACATGATGAAACATCATATTGCATTAATTGAATATATAATATACAATATATGGTACTTTGAGGCTGGACTTGTAATGATATCGCAAAACATGTAAAAAGAAATGAAAAAATATGTAAAAAACAGTTGACTTTTGTCCGGGGATTTGATATTATAATACTCGCCTTGAGCGACAGGGCA
>NZ_QWGJ01000026.1:0-21598 GCF_003435225.1 Clostridium sp. AF28-12
CATATCTTTGCGACCACTCTTGGAGTCAGCAGTCTGATCTATGCAGAAGCTTTTCCAAATGAGAAGCTCCCATGTTTTATAGAAGGCTGTGCCCATGCTGTTTCATTTTATGGTGCTGTTACGAAATACTTTGTGCCCGATAACCTGCGAACTGCTGTAACCAAGCACACAAAGGATGAACTTATCCTGCAGTCTACATTTGCAGATCTGGAAGATTTCTATGAAACTATAGTTCTTCCACCACCCGCTAGAAAGCCGAAAGGCAAGCCTACAGTTGAAAATCATGTACGTTATCTTGAAATACACCTGGTTGAGAAACTGAAAGAAAAGATATATGTATCATTTGAAGACCTGAATGCTGAAATCAAAAAAATAGTAGCAGTCCTCAATAAACGATCTTTTCAAGGCAAGGATTTCTCAAGACAGGATGCTTTCGAAAAGTATGACAAACCATGTATGAAACCACTGCCAGGCGGATGTTACACGGCTTGCGACTATAAAGCGGTCCTAAAAGTTCCCAACAACTACCACATCGAGTATGACGGCCACTACTACTCCGTATTGTACTCTTACTGTGGCAAGCCTGCAATCCTGAAGGCAACAGCTTCAGAGATCAGAATCTGTGATCAGTATAATCGGCTGATCTGTACACATAAGCGGTCTTATAGAGAGTTTCCGCTGTATATCACGGTAGATGAACATATGCCGCCAGAACACCTTTATTACAAAGAAGTCAATTCAAAGGATGGTAATTATTACCGCCGCTGGGCTTCTGCCATTGGTCCTGCGATGTCAGAACTGATTGACAGACTCCTTAAATCATCAAAACATGAAGAGCAGTCCTATAGTGCCTGTGTAGGTATCCTGCATAAAGTAAAAACAATCCCGAAAGGTGCTGCTGAAGAAGTTGCCCGTAAATGTATAGAGATCAATTCCTGTAAGTATTTTACCTTCAAGCAGATGCTGAAAAAGATGGATGTGAAGGAACTCCCCGAGCATTCACCAGGAACACTGCCCAATCATGAAAATATCAGAGGAAAGGACTACTATAAGTAAGGGTGACGTACTATGGCATACAGATTAAAAGACTATCTTTATAACGATAAACTCACAAAGGAACAGAACATACTCATGGATCGGCTGTATAAACTTCGCATGTCCGGTATGGCTGAAGCATTTGAAAAGCAGCTGCTGGAACCAAACACAGGTCTCGAACCATTTGAAGTCCGCTTTGCTGCTATTGTAAATCAGGAGTGGGATCAGCGTGAGAGTAAAAAGTTTAAACGCCTCATGAAGAAAGCGACCCTGAAATATCCTGCAGCTGATCTTGACAGTTCAATCTATGATCCAGAACGTCAGCTGAATACACACGTCATAGAACTTCTGGCCAAGTGTGATTGGATCGATGAGCCGAATAACCTGCTGATGACCGGAGGGGCCGGTGCTGGGAAAACGCACATCGCCTGCGCTTTATGTATCACAGCAATGCATCAGAACCGTACTGTTAAATACATACGTGCGAACACACTCTTAAAGGAATCAGATCATGCCAGGCAGGAAGGTACTTACTTTGAGTATTCGAATGAAATGGCAGCTTATGATCTCATGGTGATAGATGATTTCGGCTTAATGGATCTGGACATCGAGAAATGCCGCGATTTATTTGAAATCATCGAGTCCAGAGACTGCCGCAAGGCAACTATTATTATCTCACAGATTCCAGTATCCGGATGGTATCAGCTTTTTGGGGATTCCACCTACGCAGATGCCTGCTTAAGTCGAATGACATCTAAGGCATATCGCCTTGAATTTCCTGGCAGGGATCGCAGAATAACCAATAGTAATTAATCGACCTGCTGAGTTTTGCTCAGTTTGAAGCGGAATGGCGCTCCGTTCCTCTGGAACGGATGCGCAGTTCTTGCGGAATATGCAGTTCAGAGGATGAAAGTGAAAAAATATTACTGAAAAAACTTAAAGATGAGGGAATTGATCAAAAGGATGTAAAAAAGGCCGTAAGTGACAGATCTGATGAGGCAAGAGCCATTGCAGAGGATGAGGACAAGGCACAAGAACTGATTGATAAAGTTGAGAAACTTTGCCGTAAACTACAGAATCTTCCAGAACCGCTTTCTACAGTATTTGCGGATATTCCTGTTTTGTGCAATTTAATTCTTGATTATTCAAGGGGGAATTATAGAGAGATTCCGCTGGCAACCGTGATTGTAATTATAGCAGGTTTGCTTTATTTGGTTAGTCCTATAGACTTAATGCCAGATGCTATTCCTGTTGTTGGTTTACTTGATGATGGATTAGTTTTACTTTATGTTCTTAGAACAGCACACAATGATCTCATGAGTTACGAGGAGTGGAGGGAAGAAAAAGAGTCTTTTTCAACCGAAGAATAAAAGTAAAATGGAAGAAGAAATAAAAGAAAAGGAAAATAAAAAAGAAAGAAAATCCGTAGAAATGGGAACTACAGCGGCGACAGCGCGCAGCGCATATGAAGCCAAAGTAGGGGGGCAGGCATTAAAACGAGCCGGTGGCAACAAAAACCTAAAAGGTCATGTATTTGAACAAATGCGTTGCGACCAATATAATTATAATCCTGTAAATATTGCTAAAGGGCAAAAAAAAATTCTCGCGAAGTCAACGACTGCAGTACGCGATGATCTCTTAACACTTAACAAAAATGGCAAAGTGATTGGCAGAGAGCAGCTTAAAAATGTAACCAGCAAAAGCGGCATGAATAAGATAGTAAATAGAGTCAGTAAGGGGCAGTATAAAGGTACGCAGTTAGTGGGAACAAGTGAAACCTGTCAACAATATGGAAAATCAACTGTGAAGAAGTTTGTACATGGAAAGAAAATCACACAAAAGATGACGAACTCCGGAATAACATCAGGAGAAACAGAAGTAATAGCCACGAAAGCGTTGGCAACAAAAGGCGTGGAAGGCGGAGCAAAAGCAGTTGTAAAAAATGCCAAAGTTTTAGCTGAGCAAGCAGGACAGACTGCCAAAATGGGAGGTGCAATATCCGCAGGAGTGGAGGTTGCAAAAAATATTAAACCTGTCATGAAAAAAGAGAAAACTTTAGGAAAAGCAGGCCTGGATGTTGCCAAAGAAGGAATAAGAGGAGCAGGTACTGCAGCGGTTGCAAAGTTTACCAGTGATGTAGTAACTATTGTAACTGCACCAGTTTTAGGACCAGGCTCTGTTGGAGTCGGGATGGCGGCAGGTGCAGCTACTGCGTATGCGGTAGATAAAACTTCAAGAAAGGCAGAAAACAAAATAAAGGATTTATGCCAAGAGACAGGAACTGCAGAAAATAAAGTGAACATACGACCTGCACATAGGATGGCGTGATAGTTTCCTAAAGAATATCTTCTCTAAAATATATTTTCTGACAGGTTTGGAGAAGATATTTTTGCTTAAGAAGACTTAAGACTAAGAGATAGACTAAGATAACTAAGAGGTGTGGATATATGCCTCACAAAAGAGAACATACGTTCGAAAAATATTTACAATTGATAATCGATAGGGTATAATAATTTTAACAGGAGGAACGATATAGAGTACAAAAGAAATCGAGGGGATATGGTTCAAAGGGATTGTTAGATGTTAAAAATTATGATACTCTGATATTAAGAAATGAAAAGAAGTGATTGTATGGCAATGGCGAATGCGCAGAAAGCGGTTGAACTGTCTAATAAAGAAAGATTGGAATTTTATCGTCTGATTGGCGAAGGATTTAAAGATATACAGGCTGGCAGAACAAGTACAATCAGCGAAGTGAGGGAAAAATTAGAAAAAGCAAGGGAAAAACGTGGCTAAAATAATATTCGCGGGATCAGCAGAGCATGATCTGCTGGACATCGAGTATTATATTTTTACAAATCTTAAAAATCCCCAAGCGGTCCGTAGAATCTCCGATGGTATTTTAGATACAACAGGAAAATTTTTAAACTTAGAAAAGAAAACCGGAATGTGAAGCTATTATGAAATGGTGCTATGTTCCGGTTTTAATGTTAAGTGGTTTGGCTATGGGAGGAAGAAGAAAAATGGTATCTAAATATGAAAGAAGAAGGAAAAAACCAATAAAATCAAAATAGGAAGTGAACGTATGGATATAAAAAGGCATGTTTACCAGACATTACTCAAATGGAAAAATGACAATTGTCATACGACACTGGAGGTTAATGGTGCGAGGCAGGTAGGAAAGACGTATATCATTAACAAATTTGCAGATGAAAATTTTAGTCATAAAGTGTATATAAACTTATTTGAACTGAGCGGAGAACAGTTCCTTTCCTGTTATCAAAAGGCATGCGATTGGCAGCCGGGAGAGGGACCGCGCCCTCAAGCTCCGCTACATAATGCATTTCGTCTGTTTGATGAAAATTTTTCAGACACAGAGGACACCGTTATTATCATAGATGAAATTCAAGAGTCAGCAGAAATTTATAACCGAATTCGTGAATTCACACGACAGTTTCGATGCCGCTTTATTGTTACAGGCAGCTATCTTGGAAGAATCTATGAACCGGAATTTCGGTATTCAAGTGGGGATGTTACAAGTATTCAAATCTATACCTTATCATATGAAGAATTTCTGGAAGCAGCAGATACGGATCTATTTGAAAAATATAAGCTGCTTGGAAAAAAACTGGATTCAGTGACAGGGGCAGAATTAAAATCATGGTATGATATATATTGTCAAATTGGTGGTTATCCATCTGTTGTTCGTGAATACTTAAATTCAAAAAGTATAGAGCGAGCACGGAGTGAATTGATTAGAATCATTGATACCTTTATGAATGAATCAATTCGTTATTTTACAGATGTTCTTGACACTCAGGTATTTACGGATATTTTTCTTTCAATTTGCAGGATACTTGGCAGAGAAAAAAAGGGACTTGAAGAAGATAGTATCAGTGAAGAACTTCAAAAATTGGTAACAAGAGACTATTCCAGCAATATTAGCAAGGCAGTCTGCAACCGGGCAATTAGTTGGTTACGTTTTTGCGGCGTAATTGGATTTTGTGGGAAAATTATAGAAATGGACATTCTAAATTTTAAACCAGGATGCAGATGTTATTTTATGGATCTGGGATTAGCAAGTTATTATATGGCGCGAGTTGGGGCTGCACAAACAGAAATTGCAGGCATGCTGAGTGAAAACTTTGTATATATTAATTTGAAGAAGCGGCAGGATTTTCCAGAAGAAATTGCCTTTGAAATGCCAGCATTTGCGACTTTTAAGGGTGGAGAAGTAGATTTTGTGGTACAAGGTCTGAAGTCCTCCCGGAGATATGCAATAGAAGTGAAAACTGGAAAACACATTGGAAATACGGCAAAAAAAGTATTGGAATCGGGAAAAGCTGATTGTTTATTGTATTTGAAAGGTGATACGTTAGGGGGGCAGGAAGGAAAAATAGAGACCGTACCCATTTATCTTCTGGAAAAATTGAATTTTTAACTTGAAATCTTAGAAAGGCAGTGATATACTTTCAAACGTTGCTAAGCCCGCAAAAACCAAGGTCTTAAAGGGCTTTCGCCGATTCCCGGCGTAAGGTCATATACTTGCAGTATATGCCTTCCGCGGCATTCGTCAGATGTACATGCGAGCATGTCCGGCTGACTCATTGCTGCGTGAAAATGAATCGAGTGTTCGTGACCTTCCACTCGTAAAACAAAACTTACATCGGATAAAAAATGTAACAGTTTAAGGGCGTTTATATAGGGTTGTGCTTGAAGAATTTTGAGGAATGCGGACTGAAAAAAGTTTAGCAGTGCTCATAGGTATTTACGTGTAACTGTGTAAAAAATGTGTAGTAAATTATATACGGTATAATATGAAAAGAGATCGGACATTAGGTTGTCTGATCTCTTTTTTGGTATCCGATAGAGCATACAGCGTGAAAAGTTAGGCATTATAAGTGATCAGCGACAAGAGCCAGAGCCTGAATCGTACGCAAGTACTTTTCGTATTGGATGGTTCCGGATTTTTTTGCTTCTTGGAGAGTGTTTAAAATGACTTCGTCGATAGCGGGGAGTTCTTCACTGAGTAAATAATCGGCACTAATAGAGAAGGCTTTGCAAATTGATACGAAGGTCTCAAGGGACATGATTTTGATGCCACGTTCAATGTTGCTATAGAAGGAGGGGGATATTCCACATCGTTCAGCGGCAGCTTCCTGAGACAGACCTAATTCCTTGCGACGAAGCTGTATACGCTTTCCAAGCTCATAATAATCGATGTCTTTCAAGTGATGACCTCCTTTGACGTATATAAATAATATTCTACCGAGAGTCGAGAGAAATAATAATATTCTATAAGAATTATAATTGTCCATTGGAATATATGATGATATACTAAAGATAGTAATTATTTACGAGATATGCCGGAGGGAGGAAATAGGTATGAAGAAAATATGCATGATGTTAGGGCTGTGTTTGACACTAACTGGATGTAATGCGGCGACAAGTGCATCAAGGGAAGTAGCAGATCAAGTTGCAAATGTGGTACAAGCAGAAGAAGAACACGTTCTTATGGTAAAAAACGGATACCCACAGTCATATCCTAATTGTCCGTATGGAAAAGTGTTTGATGAATTTTTTGCGTCTCCTACCTGGACTTATTTTAAAGGAGATGGTGGAGAAGATGTAGTCGAATTTACTGGATACTGTACCTATCGAGACGCGGAAGTTAAGGCAAGATTGCAATTTGTATTAAATGTGGAGGAGGGAACTTTTGAATCTGGTGCATTATCATTTAATGATGTTCCACAAGTAGAGTTAATTACAGTTTCGATGATAGAAAAAGCTTTTCAAACGTATATGGAAAAACATCAAATCACAGATGATCAATCAAACTTGGAGAATGATTTAGAGCAGGTATTTGATAATGAAACTACTACAGAAACTTTATCTGCCGAGACAACTGAAGAAATGTCAGAGACGCATTCAGATGATAATCCTTATGCGGATTCTATCCTTTTATGGAAGAGTTACTTTGAGCCATTGACAAACGAAGACTGTATCGGATTGTCTAAAGATCAACTTCGCTTGGCGAGAAATGAAATATATGCAGCGTATGGTAGAAAATTTCAGACAGAAGATTTAAATGAATATTTTCAAAGTAAGGAATGGTATTATGGAACAATATCGGCTGATCAGTTTGATGAAAGTGTTTTGACTGATGTACAGAAGAAAAACTTAGATTTGATTAAAGCAGTAGAAAATGGAAATCCTGGGTATGCAGAAAGAGGATTAACAATCGATGATCCTCAGGCAATTCCTCAGACACCGGGAATATATAGCTATTATTTAAATCCAACGGATAAAGACAGCATAAGAATGGAATTGGATATAGATTCTTCAGGATACGTTTCTGTTTCATTTTATGAAGGAGATTTTCAACTGCAAAGAAGCATAGATCTGTTTAACATGAACGATCAGGAATATGTGGATGAGGACGGTGAAAATGGAATTTACTTTGATAACTATGGTGAATTAGCAACATACGTCAGCACAAGTAATGACACATATAATGGTATTTATACATTTTGTAAGTAAAATTTTAAATGGTAGGATTAAAGGATGCGTCAGTTGGTGCAAATGATTATGTTTATGAGAAAGTAACTAGTTATGATGAAGTGTTCAAAGTTGGTTATTAACGGAGAAATAAATTTACTATGAAAGATTATTATAAGATATTAGAAATTTCTGAAAATGCATCAGAAGAAGTTGTCCATATGGCGTACAAAGCTTTGGTGAAAAAATATCACCCGGACGAAAACAATCAAAGCGAAAATTCAAAAGATAAAATGGTAGAACTAAATGAGGCATACTTTGTCTTATCAGATCAGAAAAGAAGAGAGCAATATGATCGCTTGAGAAAGGAAGAAAATAGTTCAAGCGAAGTGCATACAGAAAAAGAGAATATGGAGCCAGTGACTCAAAAAGAAGCCCACCCCAATGTTGAGAATGGATATAAAAAAAGGTGGTATTACTCATATCCGGTAATTATTTTAACTTATTGCTCGGGAATATTATATCCGCTATCATTAATATTGACGATTTTGCGGTTTGCTCAAAGGAAAAAGCAGGATAAGGGATATCGGATCAGAACCAATATCATATTTGGAATACATGTGTTTTGTGCGCTGTCGATAGTATTCGCTCTGTGGACAAGCAAGCAGGAAGATAAGTGGAATAAAGAATTTAATCAGTATATATTGGATGGAAATTATACAGAAGCTGCTGAACTCCTTTCAAAGCACGATTCTAATATGAATGAAAGAACAGTGGAGAAATACCTTAATTTATATGAGAACGCTCAAATACCTGCAGATATCGCAGATATTGTTGCAAAATATTATAATGGATTAAGTGATAAGGCTACATTTAGCGAAAATGTAGAGGGATATTTGCAGGGAATATTATGGAAAATGCCGGGGGAGCAGCAAGAAAAAATCAATAAAATTTTGTCGGATGTTGAAAGTCAAAGGAAGGAAAAAGCAGAAAGTGTTGCAATGAGTAAAGCAGCGGAAAGTAGTTCGATGATGGAAACATCGGAGGTAATTACAGAGACAGAGCAAGCTTCAGAAAATACAGAAACAGCTGAAAGTAGTCCGATAGTGGAAACTTCGGAAGTAGCCACAGAAACGGAGCAATCTTCAGAGGATATAGAAACCACTGAAACCAATTCAATCATGGAATCCTCAGAAGCAAATCAGCCTTCAATAAGTGAAAAAAATCAGACACAAGCCACCGATATGACAGAGAAAGTAGATGATAGCGGAAATAGTCAGCTGGAATATACTATTCAAGCAATTAAAGATAGTACTACAAACTATTCGTACTATGAAAATCCATATTTATTAGCAAGTTTAAAGGAATATATCGATCTGATAAATCAATCATATGCTGGAGTAGGATCTGATCAAAGAGCAACGATTATATCAATGGAAGAAGCGTTACGTGAAGCAAAAATATCAAAATCATTGATAAAAAAAATAATGAATCTTGATGGAAGTGATTTTTACAATAATTCAGATTTTATTCTTATGGATCAGAAAGGTGAAAGTAATATATTAGGTTCCTTGTTAGGGGGAGACGCAGAAAAACCAGCGTACTATGAAGTTTCATCACAAGCAAAGTCTATGGATTCAGCACTCGCTTTTTACTACGTTGGAAAAATTAAGAATAATAGACCTAATGGAGATGGCGCGTTATTTGTATTTTCAACGGGTAGTGGTATGCAGTTGTTATATGCAGGTGAATTTAAAGATGGAAAAGCAAATGGAACCGGTGTTATGTTAAATTCAACGTGGTTTGGATATGATATTTCGGAGAGTGGAACCTATGAAAAGAACCTGTCAAATGGGAAAGGAATTCGCTATAAAGATGGTGACATTACTGGGGTGTACGGTGCCTATAATGATATGCTTGTAGAATATTCCGACGGAAGATTTGCTACATATTCGAAAGATAAGCAGGAAGAGATAATTAAGCGTATTGTGAAGAGAAATCCTGCTTGTAGAATGAAACTCTTAGAGGGACTTTACGAAGTGGACAATAGAAAAGTAAAGATAAATGTTCCGGTTGTAAAGCCGATTGAAGGTTTTGTTGGAAAGTTCAAAGAGGATGAATATCAAGAAGGAAAAGAGTATGATTACTTTGGAATATTAGTATATGATGGGGAATTTAAAAATGGAGAATACTCAGGGAGTGGTACATTATATTATGATGGATCATCTTCAATAAAGTATAAGGGAAAGTTCCGAAATGGCAATTATAACGGGAAGGGTGTTTTGTATAATAAAGATGGAAGCGTGAGAAAAAAAGCCGAATTTAAAAACGAAAAACCTGCCACAGAGCAGGAAGAGATGGCATACTCTTTAAGCTCATCTATAACAATTGCATTATATACAACTAAAACTGAAAAGGGAGTCGAATACTTCTTTGAACCAGAGGGAATGTGAGAAGGTGAAAAACAAAAATATCGAATTGGGTATTTGAATACATAACACGAAATTATAGAAAAGAGGAAAAACAATGGTAGTAGTAATTATCGTATTGATTCTTTCAATAATCATTACAAGTAAAATTTGTGGTATTCTATTTAGAAACACGATAGGTACTAGTATGGCATACATCACGCGTACGTTTATTGTGTGGATGATAGTTACAGGTATATTAGGCGCGATTTGTAATTCATTAGGATTGCTTTAATCTATCTCGAATATAACAGCCATATGGACTTTTCATATGGCTGTTATATTTTTTAATACCGATGTTCAATATATTCGAGCAATGCATCTCTAGGAATCTTCCAGCGGTTTCCAATTCGAAATCCTTCAATGTAATTATTGTGAAGCAAATCTAATAATGAGTTCTTTCCAATTTTTAAAACTTCACGACACTCATTAAAGGTCAAAATGTCTGGTGTATTATCTAACATGATATCATTTCTCCTTTGAAAAATTGGTTTATACCTGTTTGATACAGTTTATAAAAGTGTTTTGAAGTTTGACATCTATGGTACACGATGAAATTTCGATTATACATTATTTTTTTGAAATAAATTATGAAAAGGAGACGATGCACATGAAAACAGGAATGGAGATTTTGAGACTGGCAGGGAGACTTTCTGCAAAATTTATCATTTGGCTTGCAGGAAAATTAGAAAAGTAGGAAATACGAAAGGAGAATGTGACATGTTAGCAAATATAGAATCTATGTTTTATGTCAGAAAAACCCCGTGGCACGGTCTTGGAACCAGAGTTGAGTTTGCTTTAGACTCAAAGGAAGCTCTTGTGGCTGCTGGACTTGATTGGAAAGTCATTCAGAAATCCATCATGACCGATGACGGAAATTTAATTCCAGGCTTTAAAGCTAATATCCGAAATACAGATCATCAACTTCTGGGAGTGGTGACAGATCGTTACAAGGTCGTGCAGAACACGGACGCCTTCGCTTTTACAGATCAACTGTTAGGCGAGGGCGTTTCTTATGAAACTGCCGGATCGTTGCAGAACGGTCGCCGGACCTGGATACTTGCAAAGTTGCCGCAGAGATACATCATAAGCGGAGATGAGATAGAACCTTATCTCGTATTTATGAACTCCCACGATGGAACAGGAGCAATTAAAGCAGCGATGACACCGATCCGTGTTGTATGCCAGAACACGCTGAATCTTGCATTGAACACAGCCAAACGTGTATGGTCCACTAACCATACCGGAGACATGAAAGGAAAGATCATGGATGCCAGGGATTCTCTGCTCTATGCTGAAAAGTATATGGCGGAACTTGGAAAGACGATTGAGCGGATGAATCAGATCCGGTTATCTGATCGCCAGGTGCGGGAATATATCGACGCGCTGTTCCCTCTCTATGAGAAGCCAACACCACAGCAGACAAAAAATATTCTTCGCATGAAAGCGGATGTGATGGCACGGTATTATGATGCACCAGATCTGCAGGACGTCGGAAAGAACGGATATCGATTTATCAATGCGGTATCTGATTTTGCGACACATGCAAAACCTCTTCGAACGACAGCAAATTATAAGGAAAATTTATTTGCCCGAACGGTAGAGGGCAATGCCATGCTCGACCGGGCGTGTGAACTTTTAAAGAGAGCTTAATGGCAGCCTAGGGTTCTAAAATAAATGAAAATTTCTTATTGATATAGGGCAGGACGTAATTTATGCGATCCTTCCTTATATTTATTTAGCCAAAACGGAGGAAATCAAATGAGCGAGAAATACCAGAAAAGAGTCCTTGAGGACATGATGAAACGACCAATTCCCCGGAAATGGATCGGAATTGTAAAGCTGCAGATGGTAAGGGAAGGAAAAGTACTCTATGGAACAAGACGCTTCACATCTGCAGTGGATGCAGTCTCAATGGTGCGTCCGATATTTGCGCAGTCTGACCGGGAAATGATGGTGGTCATGAGCGTTAATACAAGACTAGAACCTCTGGCACTGGAAATTGTAGCGGTGGGAGGTGTAGATTCCTGTAATGTCGATATCAAAAATATTTTCAAACATGCATTGCTGAATAATGCATCATACATCATCTGTTTTTACAATCATCCGACAGGAGATCCTACGCCAAGCAAGGAAGATCGGCTGTTCACAAAGCGGCTGACATCTGCAGGACAAATTTTAAATCTTCCTGTCATAGACCATATCATTATGGGTGAAGAAACTTTTTACAGTTTTAAAGAGTATGGAGATCTGGAAGTATTTCCAGAAAATAATCCAGTTGCATAACACCAAAGATCACAAAAATTGAGGAGTAATACATATGGTAGAAACAAAATTGTCATTACAGAACGTAACAAGGGACGATTGGCTGCGTTTAAGAAAAAGCGGACTTGGCGGATCAGATGCCGGAGCTGTATGCGGGTTAAATCCTTATTCCAGTCCCCTGCAGGTCTTTTGTGATAAGACCACAGAAGAAGTACAGGACCATGATAATGAATCCATGCGGCAGGGCAGGGATCTGGAAGAATATGTCGCCAAGCGTTTCATGGAAGAAACAGGAAAGAAGGTACGGCGCTCAAATTTTATGTACCGTTCCGAGGAACATCCCTTCATGATTGCAGATGTGGATCGGTTAATTGTTGGCGAAGATGCCGGATTGGAATGCAAAACTGCCAATGCCTACAATGCAGACAAATGGAAAGATGGCAAAATCCCCGCTCACTACATTATCCAGTGCTGCCACTATATGGCTGTAACCGGAAAAAAGAGTTGGTACATTGCTGTCGTTATTTTAGGGCAGGAATTTAAGTATGCCAAAATCAGCTGGGATGATGAGATAATCCGGGATTTGATTACGGTGGAGGAGAACTTCTGGAAGAATCATATTCTTACGGGGATTGCTCCAAAACCGAATGGATCAGACGGAGATACTGCGCTTATTTCAAAACGATTTCCAACCTCCGCTACGGAAGAAGCTCTTCCGCTTGATTCTTTCGAATCCAGATTATACCGCAGAGCAGAGATCTTGGAACAGATGAAAACTCTCACGTTGGAACAGGAAAGGATTGATCAGGAGATCAAACTCTATATGGGCGATCACGCGGCTGCAAAAAGTGAGAATTTCCGGGTACGCTGGCAATCTGTAAACAGTGAACGTCTGGACAGCAAAGCTCTTAAAAATGCCGAACCAGAAATTTACCGGAAATATACAAAAAGCATATCGTCCCGGCGTTTTGTCGTGAGTCCAGCTACATAAGGGAAGGAGAATCTATATGGGATGTAAAGAAATCCGTCTGCTCCATGCAGATGAAATTGAATGCAGAATCGCAAGTGCATCAGAATACGGGGTATCCCTCGTATTATACAAAGATGCAAGGGTCGATCAGAAAATCCTTGATGAAACATTTACTCCGTTTGGCTGGAAACGCAGCCATCAGATGATCGAAGGAAATCTTTACTGCACCGTTGAGATATGGGATCAGGAAAAAGACCAATGGATCGGAAAGCAGGATGTCGGGACGGAAAGCTATACAGAAAAAGAAAAGGGGCAGGCTTCTGACAGCTTCAAGAGAGCATGTGTGAATTGGGGAATTGGAAGGGAGCTTTACTCTGCTCCGTTTATCTGGATACCGAGAGAACTGGTCGCACTTCAGAAGATTAAAGAGAAATGGATAACGAAAGATCGGTTTCAGGTTCTTTCCATCGGTTATAACGAAAAGCGAGAAATCACAGACCTTCAGATTCAAAATCAGCAGGGAAAACTTGTCTACTCCTACTGTACCGGAAAGAAAGCAGAAGTGAAACCTGCCAGATCCAGAAATTCAAACGATGCTTCAACCGATGTGAAGCATCAACTAGCAGCAAAAGCCTTGCAGGAGCGCATGGATGAATTACAAAGAGAGCTGGACCGTACCGGAGTATCCTGGCAAACGGTATTAAAGCGTTACGGTTTGTACACCATCGATCAGATGACAGAAGAACAGTACCGGGATGCCATGGCAGGACTTAGAAAATCAAGATCGGTGGCTTAGAAAGGAGATTTATATGATACCAAGCGATGGAGTTTCTACATTATTTAAAGAAGCTGCGTTAAAACGAATCGAGCAGATTCTTCTTGCAGAATGGCGGGAGAAAAAGGATTTTTATCAAAGGGAAGGTCAAAAAAGAGAAAAACTGATCGAAAAAATGGATGATGCGGAGAAACAGATATTCGAAGAATATGTAAGAGTGGTTCTGGAAAACAACGCAGAAAAAGAAATGGCAATTTACGCAACTGGATTTATGGATGGAATATACACAGCCAGAAAAGTCATGGATCAGGAATATAAGTAAAACAGGAGGAAAAAATCGTGGAGATTAGAATTTCAAAAGAAGATTTCATGAAGATCATCAAACGTGTCGCAAAATCAATGCTTGGGAGTGTTTCTGCACTCAATGCTTCAACAATTATCTCAAATAATGAACTGATCTATCAAGGGACAAAAGCTTTAATTCGTGGAAATAGAGTCCATCGGGGTGTTTATCTGGATGAGTTTTATAGTCTTCTCGACCATGAAACAGATCTTCGTGATAGCATCGGTAAAATGATTCTGGTGGATGTCAATTCAGCGGAGATCTCACATTTTGATTCAGTTTTTGGAGATCTTACAAACTGGGAACAGGTACGTTCGAAGGTCTTCTGTAAACTCATCAACCGGACAGGGAACTTAAAGCACCTGCAGATGATACCGAATACCCGATATCTTGATCTGGCAGTTGTATACAGCCTGGAATTTCACATCAGAAATTACATATACCGAATTGAAATCACAAATCAGATGATGAACCAGATGAAAATTTCCTTGGAAACACTTCACAAACAGGCACTTACCAATATGAAAGCAAAATTTCCTTACAAGGTTGAGACATTGGAAAATCTTATGCTGAATTTGACAGGCTTTGACCAGGAACATATTCCAGGCGGCAATTATATAAACCTGCCTGTATATGCCATGCAGAACCGTTTGGAAACAGACGGGGCATCCGTCCTTCTTGATTCAGAACCGTTTAAGAACCTGTCAGACCAGCTGGGTACCAATCTGATTGTGTTTCCATCATCAATTTACGAAGTGATGGCTCTGCCAGAGACACCGGATATGTCCTATGAAGACTTAAAATTACTTTTGATGAGAATCAATCTTGGTTATTTAACAGCATCGGAGCAGTTATCTCCTCACATTTATCGCTATGATCGGACTGAAAACGCATTAGAAATCGTAGATTAAAAGAATTGCCAGGGTGGAACTACTTACCGCCCTGGCAGTCTTCTTTTATAAAAAACCACTAAATCAATCATAAAATACACGGAGGAATAAGCATGAAAACATTAAGAGAATTTGCAGAAATGATTTTAAATCAGGTTTCCGAAAACATGGGATACCGGGGAGAAATCGTAGAAATTCCTAACAATAACGTAGAAAATCGTGTCGGACTTGCACTTTCAGAGCCAGGAAATAAGTTGTCGCCCATCGTTATGATAAGTGATCTTTATGAAGAATATAAAACAGAGGGCAATGAAAATATGCTTGGACCCTGGTGCCTCAAAGTGAAAATGAGATTCTTGCAGCAATTAGAAATGCAGGAGGATTTTCCTGATATCACAAAAATGCTGCAGCAAGGATATCCAGAATTAAAAAACCATATTCAAATGAAATTGATCAATGCTGCCGCCAATGAGCAGCATTTAAAAGATATTCCCTGGGTTCCATTTCTGGATCTGGCAATCACCTTCCGTCTGGCACTCGAATCCAATCAGGATATCTGCGTATTCACAGAAATAACCAACTCATTGCTGAAAATCTGGAATGCAACGTCGGATGAACTGTATCAAGCTGCTCTTACCAATCTGCAGGCGAATAATGATTACGTGTTCTGTGATCTTTTCGACTATTTATTTAAAGATATGCCTGAATTTTCAGGGATTTCCGACTCTGTTCCCACTGTAAAGTTATATATTTTGACAAATAATCAAGCTCAGTTTGGGGCTTATGAACTTCTGCGACCGAATATTCTCAAAGAAATTGCTGATAAATCAAACAGCGATCTGATCATTTTTCCCTGTTCTGTACACGAACTTCTGGTGCATCCATATGATGGAACAATTTCTATTGATTATATGCGCGAAACAGTTCATCATGTAAATCACACTGAACTATTAAAAGAGGATGTTCTTTCTAATCAGGTGTATCTGTATCAGAGAAAAGAGGATCGTTTAATCATAGCCTAGCTGATCTGGAAAAGAAAATCTGGTGGAAGCTTGTTTGCCTCTACCAGATTTTCGCGTATCCAGTATATAAAAATATTGCTTACCGGTTTTCAAGTGGATATAATAGATGTAGGTAGAGAGGAGGAAATAAGATGGCAACAGAAATGCAGAATTTGATAACAGAATATGTAACTGCGGTGAAGAAAATTTACGGGAACCACTTAAAACAAGTAATCTTATATGGTTCGTATGCCCGTGGCGATTATACAAAAGATTCTGACGTGGATATTATGCTGTTGGTGGATCTGGATGAAACAGAACTGGATACCTTCTCAGATGCTTTATCAGAGCTTGGATTCGAGTATAATGTAGAACATGATATCTGGATGATGCCGATTGTGAAAAATAAAAAGAGTTTCCTTCGATGGAGTGAAGCTTATCCATTCTATAAAAATGTAAAAACGGAGGGAATTTCCTTATATGAAGCAGCCTGATGAATTTGATATTGGGGATCGGTGGGATCTGGTTGCTCATCGCCTGCAGATTGCAGAAGAAGATCTTGAAACGGCTAAGATATTGATGGAATGCGGCAAATATCGCGGAGCAAATAATAGAGCATATTATTCTATTTATCATACAATTGATGCAGTTCTTTCGGTTCATGGGGTTGCATTCAAACGCCATAAGGATACGTTGGCATATTTTAATAAGAATTTTGTGGCGAAGGAAATTTTTCCAAGATCATTGGGGCGTCAGATTGTTCAATCAGAAGAAATTAGACATGCAAGTGACTATGATCCGTTCTATATTGCTTCGAAGATAGGGACTGAAAAGCAAATTGAAACAGCAGAGATAATGTTGGAACATGCAAGAAAGTATATTAATAATCAAAAAAGAGAATAGGATTAAAATCGGAAGCAGGGGACGATTGTCAACTGCTTCTATTGATTTGATGCAGCGATGTATTATGTTAATGTGCCAATGTGTCAGTGATATTTTAAGTCTATAGTTTATTTCTAAGCTGTAGTGGAGGCTTAATTTTTATTTGTAAAATTTAGTAGTTATGATTATAGGCATGCTTGACACATTGACACATAGTATTATTGGAGGGTTAAGATGAAAAAAAGAAAAGAGGAAAAAACTGGGGCGACAATGGTAGACAATAGTAGACAAACACATGTAATAAAACTACTGGGGTTAGAAGAAGAGGAAGAAAATAAATTCAGTAGTTTGGAGCGAAAAAGCAGGATGCAGAATCAGGTAAGATTTTATCGTGATTTTTATCGTGCACTGTGCGCACCAGAATGTAATTTGGAAGGGGACAAGATGTTCCTAAACTTGATACAGAATGATATAACACTTACAATGCTTTTTGCCAAAGGTATAGGACGAAAAGAATTGTATAAAGAGTTGAATGTTATTTTTGAACTACAAAGAGACGTTGGAGAAAGGATGTGCAAAATAAAATGGGAAGAGTTAGAAAATAATTCTGATAAAATAAGTAAGTCAGATGCGGATATTGAGTATGGACAGTATGAATGGGAAAATATTGTAGATGACGGAAACAATATAGAGGAATTTTTGGAAAAACAGGATGTAAAGTGGAAATACATGATGGATTGTTATAGCCAGATATTAGAAATCTTATTGGACTCAGAATTCCCATTAAAAGATGTGATCGATAGAATAAGGAAAGCATTTAAAATTGAAAAAACAAGTTATGAGAAAATTAAACGAAACAAACAAGCTTCATACATGTTTGATAGAGATAATATATATGTGAATCTTTATTTGTATGGACGTGGTCGTTTTATACAATATTTCTATGCTGATTTAATTCCAGATTTTTCGCTTTTTAAAGATATTGTAAACTATGACTATGGATTGCCAAAGGACAGCTACTCTCTTAAAGATGTGGCGAGAGTGTATACGAAAATGTTAGGAAAGACAGGAGAGGATGATTATAAGAAAATATATCAAAATATTGTGAAGCAATTTCAAAAATTGCACTATACAAGTAAATACAGAGAGGATAAAAAAGAAGACAAACCCGACGATATGTATACTGTATATAACGTAAAATGGGTAGAAAATACAATTCGAAATTATAATATAAAGTATGCAGAGTTGGGAGAGGCATTATCAGTATATATATTTTTTAAAAGAAAAAATTATCGGGAGGAAGATTATACAGAAGATGATTTAGAGAAAGTACTCAGTCTCTATGGAAAAATTTTAGATCTCATGGTAAAGTACGGAAAACGTTCAAAAATTGTCAATGAAATAAAAAAATTAGGAAATTATTATAGAGAAGAGTATCGTAAAATTTTTGATAGAGCAGACAGGGATTATCAAGAGTCAATGATTGAAAGATTAACAGAAGGGCTGTTGAACATTTATACTTATGGCATAGGAGGGACGCAAGGAGCTATATATGGATATTCTAAAAAAGAAATAAGGAAAATGGTTAGTTCAAAAAGAACGAAGAAAAAAGACAATTTAAAGCATATGGAAACTTTTGATTTCGGTGAGCTTGACCTGGCAGAGCTTTTAAGAAATATTAAAAACGACAGTAAAGCAGAAGATAAAGATTGAATATAAAAATAGAAACTGATTGTACAGATTTTTGAGCAGTTTGTTTATGAGAAATAAGGTAAGTCCATGTTATACATAAAAACCAAGTATAACATGGACTTACCTTATTTGTAGGAATGAATGCAGAGGCGGGGAAGATTAAGAGTACAGTGACGATGGTAGTGGAATATTCTCAAAAAAATGTTGACCCCTAAAAGGGAAATGATATCTGCTATAGTTTAAGCATAGATCGGAGCGAGCAACAAACATTCCAATGCTGATCTTGCGAGTGGTTTGGTGTAAGCAAAGAGCTAAATATAATAAATGATAGCATGATCAGCAGCTATCAGAGGAGGAAATATGACTACAGAGGAAAAAGCAACTTACTTTGAAGAGACAGTGAGGAAATCTATAAATCCGAAAAAACAGGCAGATTACATTTCTATTAACGAAAAAGGGACCGCAGCCAAGTTGGGTGATAATGAGATCGAGCGAATTATAAACGCAGCGATAGTTGTGGAGTATGAGGGTGCACGTTATGAGTGGCAGATTGAAGATGGTAAGCCGATTACTATTCCGACAGGTATGCGTATTTGCTTGAAAAACATGAAAAAAGCAGCATTAGAATTAGGTGACAACATCGAATACAAGCAGCATGTATTCTTTCCTAATAAGGAACAGGAGGAGACTTTTTCAATCTTTGGAATTGTTGAGAATGAAGAATTTGCAGTAGCGTTCAGTTACAACCCAAATAAGGAAGAAATCAAGTACGTTTGCGAGGATAAGATGATTAATGGTGCTTCTGATTTATACGCAATAGTGCGTGATGCTTGGATGGAGGGAATGAAAGATGGAAGGAAGGAAACCGTCAATACGCAGGGAGAAACCAACGATCAAGAATATATATGTTCCGAGATGCCGTGGTAAGAATCCTGTGGAAACAGATACGGGAGAGTGCAACATGCACTCTCTGGTATCTACGGAAGAGAAAACTAGGTTGCAGGAATGGGGACTTTCGAATTGGCCAGTATATGAGAAAAAGAGAGTGAAAGTCTCAGATTCGGAGGAAATTGGATCAATTAAGGCAGGAGAACTCGTGGAAGATATACGGAAGAAAAGGGGAGAGTTTGAAAAAAGAAATCCAGTGAAGCTGGGCGAAAAAGTTAATGTGAATAATACAGACCAGCAGAACTTAAGCAGCGAAAGATTTCAAAGTTCAATAAGGTGTGCTGGCAAAGCAGATGATAAGAAAAATCTGTTAGACAGAGAGCGTGAAATCATAGCCAAAGTGCACATTATTGTGTACGAGAACCGGGTGTACTTTTACAATGATCGCACTTATCAGATCATCCATACCCCAGAAGAACTGATGAGTATGGTCAGAGAACGGGTCAGGTATGATGCGTTCGGATGTACAACAACAGATCTGTTCAGACACTTGCTAAAGTTTATGCAATCAGATAAAACCAGAATACCGGAGAATTGTGAGGAACGCATTGCTGAAGGGCAGTATTATGTCGTTTTTCGAAATGGAGTACTGGATTTACGGACCCTTAAACTGCATAAGCATTCATCGGAGTATCTGACTTTCTACGAACTTCAAACCAATTGGACAGAAGATCGAGATGCACCAACATTCCGAAAGTTCCTGGAGACTTCAAGCGACGGAGACGGCGAAACAAAAGAAAGAATAATGGAAGCGATGGGATATATGCTTACCGCGCTAAATTACGGAAAATGCTTTTTCGTGATGGGAAATGCGCCAAACAGCGGGAAGAGTACGATAGGAAAACTGTTGATTAAACTATTGGGAGAAGATCTAACGATAACTAGATCGATAAATCAGTTAGGA
Organism: Clostridium sp. AF28-12; assembly: GCF_003435225.1. Lineage (NCBI taxonomy): Bacteria > Bacillati > Bacillota > Clostridia > Eubacteriales > Clostridiaceae > Clostridium > Clostridium sp. AF28-12. The sequence goes on from NZ_QWGJ01000026.1 coordinate 20,672, forward strand.
GGAAGATTTGGACTTGCAGACATAGAAGGAAAAATTCTGAATCTCTGTATGGATCTTCCCAATGGCAAAATTCCCAGAGAAACGGTCTCTGAAATCAAGTGCATTACTGGTGGGGATAAAGTAACCATCGAAGGAAAATTTAGAGACTATACACAGATCCACAGTAATATGAAATTCCTTTTTGCGAGCAATTTTCCTGTAGTTGTAGCAAAAGAAGAGGATGATGATTCTTTTTGGGATCGCATGGTAATTGTTCCATTCTTATATAGTGTGACAAGAAAACAGGCAGATTTGAATCTAATATCTGAGCTCATTCGGGAGAAAGAACAAATTATTTCACTGTGCTTAAAAAGAGTATCAAAACTAATCCGAAATAACTTTATGTTTTCTCCTTGTTGTGTGGCTGACAGACTGAAGGAAAACTGGAGATATTGCATGTTTGACAGTAGCGGAACGGCTCAACAATTTATGGAAAGCTGTTTAGCGATAACTGGAAATGACAAAGATTACATATACACTTCGGAAGTGTATGAGGGCTATCGGAAATTTTGTGCCAACTATGGGTTTGACCCGTTGCCTCAGAATACATTGATCCAGTGGATTTGTGCGAATGAACAGAGCTGTGTAAAGAGACGATATCATGAAACAGGGAAAAATGCAATGTCTGCAATCAGAGGAGTTACGTGGAAAAATGAAGGAGGAAATTGTCATGTCTACTAAGAGGTTATTATCGATCCCAGAGTTTCAAGAATATGCAGGCGGAATTGGAAGAAATACTGCATTGCGTTTAGCACGGGATGCAGAGGTGAGAGTTAAGATAGGCTCTCGCCTGTTGATCAACATCGATAAGTTTGATTTGTGGGTGGAAGAAAATTCAAAGTAAGGAGCGCTGATTGTCAAGGTAGTTGTCAGTAAAAATTTATATTC
>NZ_QWGJ01000027.1:0-744 GCF_003435225.1 Clostridium sp. AF28-12
TTTTTTAATGAATCTGGTATACTGTAAGCACTATAGAAAGAAGGATCATTTTTATGTCTCGAACAAGAAGAAATTTCTCCGCAAAATTCAAATCCGAGTTAGTCATTGAACTGCTTAAAGGAGAAAAGGACTTAAATACAATTGCCAGCGAAAATAACATTCAGCCGAATCTTCTTCGCAACTGGAAAAAAGAATTCCTCGATAAAGCATCGGTTGTCTTCGATGATTCAAGAGAAGACAACTTGAAAGAGAAACTCGCCTTAGAGCGCAAGGAAAAAGCCGAATACGCGAAAAAAGTTGGCCAGCTCACCATGCAGGTGGATTGGTTGAAAAAAAAATCTGAAGAAACACTTGGACCTGACTACGAGAGTAAATTTAGTCCGAAACCTTTTGAAGACTAAAGAATTCCCGATAAAAACAGGTGCTGAGCTTCTTGGAATCAACCGCACCAGCGTGTACTATAATGGAACACCCATATCTCAGGAAGAGTTAGAATGCAAGGCTATCATTGATCATCTGCATACCGATAATCCTGCCTGGGGAGCTCGTCAAATGTCTTCACAGCTGAAAATGCGTGGTCATCCGGTGGGACGCCGGAAAACGCGCCGCTATATGATTGAAATGGGGATTGATCCGATCTATCCAAAGATGAATCTTTCCAAACGTATGCAACAGGCAAAAGTCTGCCCGTATCTGCTTCGTAACGCCGTTATCGACCGTCCAAATCAGGCATGGTCAATCGAC
>NZ_QWGJ01000027.1:754-17969 GCF_003435225.1 Clostridium sp. AF28-12
GCCGTTATCGACCGTCCAAATCAGGCATGGTCAATCGACATCACCTATATCCCCATCAAGCACGGCTTCCTGTATCTGACAGCCATCATTGACTGGTATAGCCGTTGTATTGTTGGCTGGGAGATAGATGATACCTTGGACACCAGAATGGTCATAAACGCGCTGAAAAAAGCTTTCAAGGTGGCAAAACCCCTGATTCTGAACTCTGATCAAGGATGTCAGTTTACAAGCACCGAGTACATAGCATTTCTCAAAGAAAACCATATCCGTCAGAGCATGGATGGAAAAAGCCGCTGGGCAGACAACATCATGATTGAACGCTGGTTTCGTAGCTTCAAATATGAGGAAGCCTATCTTACACAGTATGCCAACATCCGGGAAGCGCGAGCGGATATCAAAAGCTATGTACATACCTACAACTTTGAGCGCTGTCATTCAGCGATCAACGATCAGACACCCGCATCATATTATTATCCGGCACTGCTGATTGATCATGCTGCTTAACGGGGGCACCTCCCTAATTCAGCTACAGATATCGGTTCATTATAAAATGCTTGAATTTTTGTCTTGACAACTGAACCACTATAGTTTACCCCTCAAACACGCAGCCGGGCATCCTCTTCTCACCCTCTACCTGCAATATCCCTCCTCAACTTCCTCAAAATCCCCTCTTCCGCCTCCTCATCCAACGGCTCTCCATACAGCACCCTATACGCGAAATCCTTTGTCGGGAACATTCCCATTTTTACCATCTCTTCCACTTTCGCATCGTCATACTGCTGCCGCAAAAGAAGATATTTATGCGCTGTGGCTTTATGCCGCTCATAGCGTTCTTCCAGATGAAGCGCCTTCACATTCTTCTCCATTCCCGCCCTCGGATGAAAATGGATCGTGCAGTCAGCAACCGGGACCTTTTCCATGTTGACTCCCACGGGCAGATCCGGGTAAAGCCATGTACAGCCTTCGATTCCATCTTCATAGGGATTCATTCCCAGGAGCTCTTCCCTTTTCATTCCATTGCAGTTCTGCCCGCTGGGAACAAGATTATAGAAGCACATTGCGAGCGCCGGATATTTTCCCTTCGGAAAGAAATGGTCGATCTCCAGTGTCCTCAGTTTTCCTCCATTTCCATTCTCAACAACATCCAGATACTCCTCGTCACAGTAGGGACAGATCGTGACACCAAGGTTTTCAATAAACATGTACGCATTATATTTCGTTGACGCATCCACATATTTATCACTTCCGGCACTGAAATAATCGGAATACATTCTCTTAAACTCATCAAACTGCAGCAGCTCCGGCCTGCCGATCATCTGCTTCAAAGTCTTCACATCTGCCAGGATAAAATCAGAAAGCCAGCTCCAGTCATCCCTGGCACTCATGTCCTCAAAGGTCCCAGAAACAAGCATGACACGGCTGATATTTGCAAACAGGTCTCTCCTGTATCCCTCCGTCTTCCTTTTCACAAATGCTATAACCGCTTCAATATGAGCGGCCTTAGCTGCGGAAAGCCGCCCCTCTTTCTCGGGTATTTTAATCACGATTTCTCACCTTCTCCATCTGAAGTTCAAATGCCCTGCGGATCATCCGGTCCCCGATGTGCTGGATCAACTGTTCCATCGACATCAAAAACGACTCATCAGCGTCACCATGATCCGCATACCTCTCCAGCCGCGAAAAAGCATTCTGCAGAAAGCTTCTGGAATACTCCCCGATGGTGTAATCAAGGAAAAATCCATCCGCCAGGATCGTGTGAATATTTGCACCAAAATATTCCTTATCTGATCCGTTCTTTACCAACGCATTTCCTGTCTCACGGTCGATCGTCAGCCTGGTGATCTCCTCCGGAAGAACATCAGAAAGCATAAATGGCGAATGCGTGCTGAGTATGATCTGGATCGTAGAAGGTCCCTGATATTTCTCAACGATTTTCAGCATGCGGGCGATAAACTGCCGTGCCAGCTCTGGATGCATATACGCCTCCGGCTCGTCCATCAGTATGATCTTGTCCAGTCCTCTGTTGGTCCTGCCGGAAGACGAAAGCTTCAAATAGTCCTCCATCCCGCCAAGGACCTTGGCATACTGATACTCCCCTGTGCTGAGTCTCGTAAACTCGTATGGAAGAAGACACTCCGTAAAAATCCCCGCATCATCCGGACGATACTGCTCCATGCGTTCAAACAGGTCATCAAACAATTCCCGATACTCCGGCCTCTCCATATCAACCACCGGTATGGAACATGTGTCCACCGTGAAATACCGGTCATCCAGCTTCTCGAGAAAACCGGCAATGTCCTTAATATCCCCCATGATCTGCCATAACAGCCCATGTGGATCCCCATCCCCGGCTCTGTCTATATACTCCGCCAGCCAGATACATCTCCTGACAATGGACATTTTTTCTCCATCCGGCAGCACAGTCGGATCGATGCTCTCCCTGCGCGTTTTCCCTATATAATAGTCCATAAACTCCTGGTAAGCATCCAGGTCCTCCGCCGGCTCCTCTTCCGCATTAAAGTTCCGGATCTTCTCGACCCATTTCCGCAGATACTTCGCATAATCCGTCCACAGATCATGAATGAACATCTGCTTGTTCGTCAGCGTTTTCTTCTTTTTCCTCTTCCGTACACGTTCCCTGGCCTCTGGATCATAGACTGCGCGTCTCTCATCCTGCAGTCTGTCATAAAACGTCCAGTATTCCTTCTCCACGGCCCTGGAAAGCTTTAACGGATACTGATCCGCAAAATTATGCGTCGACAGTACAAACGAAACCTGACGTTTCCCGCTCCCCGGTTCCAGGCTCGTAAGATATTCCCGGATATAGCCGCAGATCTGCCAGAGCGATGTCCTCTGGTATGGAAAAGCTGCCCTGCCGATCCAGTCACTCCTGAAATCCGTAAAATCCTCCTTATCATCCGGATACGGCGGCCGTATAAACGCATGAGCATCATAACAGTTCATGATCATCGCCATGTCACGGACCTTTAATTCAGAAAGATTTCTTTCGTATCCATACTCTTTTACTGCGCAAAATCTGACCGCCGTCTCGCCCGGCTTCAACGCTTTTTCCAGCGCAAAACGCACCGTCCGCAGCGTCCCCGCACGCCTCGCATTCTCCCTGATCGGCTCCGGAATCGTCGAATCATCCCTCTCCACAGGCTTCGGAAACTGCATGATCTCCATATCACATATCTCAAGGAAAAATTCCGTATCACTGATACTATAAAGCAGAAAATACGAGTCATCCTCTCCTTCCCACTTCCTATGATACCGCACATCATGCTTCGCCCCGATCATCTGAAGCAGATTCGTCTTTCCAGACCCCGTTTTTCCAACAAGAATATGGAGGTTGTCCGGCTTCCTGTCTCCACGGATGACCGCAGAAGCGGATGACTGGCCACGGTATTGGATCGACAGCTTGTTGTTTGAGAAATTGACATGCCAGCGGTGATCGAAGATGATTTTCTGGGTGGTGTAGTTTTTGAATTTGTTTATGTAGGCGTAGATGAGGATCATGAGTTGGACTCCTTTATTTGATTACTAAAACTTCCCACACCGATATGGTGTGTTGAACCTTGAAAATTCAATATTTCAGCCAATAAAAAAGGCATAAACCTGTTCCGTTTGGTATAATGGAATTGACTAGAAACCATCTTTACAAAGGAGATTTATGCCATGTCCAGTATACCACAAAACCATTCTGATGAAAAAGCCCTAATTGACTGCGTTCAGAGATTTTTTTCTAAACACCATATCGGTAAACTTCTTGCCAGATGTAATGGCATGAAAGAAAAAGGTGTTTCGCCGGTTTCTCTGCTTCGTTACAAACTCAGTAACATTTTTGTCGGAAGAAGTATGTATATGCAGCAACAGACCGGCTCTTTTGAGGAAGCGTTTTCCAAGAACACGTTCTACCGTTTCCTTAATTCCGCAAAAACAAACTGGCTCCGTTTTACTTCTCTTCTTGCTGCAGATATCATAAATCGCGACATCAAAGGTCTGACGAATGATAGCAGGAAAAATGTCTGAGCAGTCTTCCCTATCTCCACGTAAATGCATCAATAAGTCATTTCCTGTCAAACTCTTATATTTCTGATTTTCACAGTTGCCACATTTTATCTGCTTTCCCTCGCGTTTTGGGCATAAACCATTTTTCCAATAGTTCCAACATTGTGTGTAATATCCTGTCTTTCCGGTTTTGGGATTCGGCTTTCCTGATCTCTTGCTATAGACATCAGTTCTGCCCTTGAAGAATGAATAGAAATAGTTGGCGTGTTTTGGTGTAATCGTCTCCAGGTATTCAATTCGTTTCTTAAGAACATCAATCTCAGTCCCTAACTTTTTTGTTTTATTGCCCATACCGCTGCTCATAGAATTATCTACACTTTCTTTTGAATGCACCCTTATGATTTTAACGCTTTTTACCAGTTAAACAAATAATCATCCAAATCTTCAAATGCTTCCTTTAGCTCTGAATCCTTTTCCTGTTCTATTACTTTTTCAAGAAAAATTGCATCTGAATCCGTTCCCACAGCACTTAAATCATATGTCATTTCAACTAACTTTTGCAGCCTGCGGCTTTTTGCTGAATTATGTTCCATGCAATATCTTTCGATTAGAATTCTTGAGTATTCCTGCATGTTGGTCCGCCTTTCCACTTATTATATATTTTATCCTCTCCATATATAAACTAAGACTTTCCAGGTTTAAAATGGAAAGTCTCTCGCGATCCGAACCTCAATATCATCCATGCTGGTCTCCAAAACCTTACCATCACTTGAAAACACTACGGCCCGATCAGGACGATTCAAATTCAAAACACGGAATCCCTCAGCGCAACGGGTAAACGCATAACCATTTACAATCATATCTGCCGCATCTGCAACCTGCTTCACATCAACCATTTGCCACCTCCACGCTTTTGATTGGATTTAAGAACTTATCGACATCGAAATACAAATTCTGGAGAATCGGAACTAAATCAATATATTCTTCTTCCGGTTTCTCGTTGTGCTTATACTTTGCCATAACAACAAGATATCCATTGTCCCACTCTTTCACTGCTGTATATCGTTCCAACGAATACGGAGCAATGAACCGGATCACATGATTTCCGAACTGGAACACGGTATAGTTTTTCTCATTGCTAAGAGTTGCTACGCCACTCATGCCAATTCCTCCTTCAAAAGTTCCGAAACCATTTTATAGGTTCCATTTATTGTTTCCACTCTTTGATATCAACCATGGTATTGTCTTCCACATTCAGCATACGTAAATATCGCTGTGTAGTCAAGCTGAACCACTATACCATTATAATTCGTCAGAATCCCGTTCCATTACGTAAACGCTATGGAGCGTTTACAATTTAAATAACAAAAAGGAAGCCACCTCTCCGAACTCTCCACCAACCATAGAAAATCCCAAGCGATCGCTCCCTTTTTCTCTCATTCAATATTCACCTATAAACTAAAACTACTACAACCTACAATCAACCTCTCGGTTCCAGTGTTCCCGTACGGACATTAGTGTTCTCTACTCCAACACCACACACCCCACAACACTCTTCCCAAGATCCTTCACTCTCTCAATCTCCAGTTCCAGCGCACTATACTTAGACATGCCGCACTGCTCAACAAACACGACACCATCGCACTCCGGCAGCTTCTTAACGGTCTCAGCGTCCTCCAGCATGCAGTTTCCAGAGATCACGCGAATTCCGCTAAGCTCTTTCTCAAGTGCCTCCGCAGCCCCTCTAAGGATTTCAGAATCCACATCTCCGGTAACAAGAATGGTCTTCATTCCATCCGCATAGTTCCTAATATTCGCCGCGATCAGCCCATACTCCGTCTCAGCGTTCACGTTGCATGCGCGTCCCTCAAGACGATTCAGCCATGCGTCGATCGCTCCAGCTTTCTTTCCGCCCTTGGAAAGTCTTCCGAGAACTTTTACCTTATAGCGGGATCTGAGTTCCTTCGCAGAATACAGCTTATCACTCATCACAAACGCAACACAGATTCCAAACACAATAAGGAATCCACCAAGAATTCCACCGAGAATTCCATATTTAATCGCGCTCTTTAACGCCGCACGCTTGGAAGAATCGACTTCCTTCGGCTCCTCAAGTTCATCATATGCAGTCTGCTTTGTCTGTAAACTGTCATTCAGCGTTGTCAACTTCTCGGTCTGCTGGCGCTGAAGTTCTGCAAGATTAAGGTTCACCAGCGCGCTGACACTCTCATTTACGATAGAAACAGTATGTTCCCCAATACTTGTGGCGATCCGGTCATGCATATCGTCTACATGTGCCAGAAATGCGTCAAGAACTTCCTTGGCATCTTCTTTTGTCGTGTGCTTTACATCGATCGTGAGCATGCGGTTTAACTGGCCATCCCGATTCGCACCGATGGTCACTTCTACAAGTTCCTCCAGATATCTCGGCTCCGTCTTTACCTGTTTCGCAACATCCTCAAGAACTGCGCTGCTGGTTAAAAGAGACTGGTATGCCTGAAGGATCGTATCTGTATTGTCACGATTCTGATACTCCATACCCGGCATGATCTGATATCCCGTGGAAACGAACAGATCCGCCCTCGCCTCGCACACATCATACGGGCTCATGTTGATCCAGATCGAATGATCCAGATATTCCTGCTGGTTCGCAATATCTGTGCGGAGATTTTCCATCTCGCGCTCATACGTAGACTTATTCTTCTCATAGAGCTCCAGATCATTCTGGTAAGTTACTCTCGCTTCCTTCGCCGTCTCCGGGTCATTCTGCTTCCTGTAAGTCATCGCGCCCTTCGCACCGCCAAGCAGAACCGCCATAATAACCGCGACTGCAAGCACCGGCCTCCATTTATGAAGAACCGCAAACATCAGGTCCTTCAGGTCGATCTCTACAACTTCATTTGAATTGTTTTCCATGGTACTCTCCTTCATCTTTATTTCCCAACGTGTAAAATTCCACGCGAAAATTATTCCACCGTCACACTCTTCGCCAGATTTCTCGGCTTATCTACATCAAGTCCCTTCGCGACAGATACATAATACCCCAGCAGCTGCAGCGGGATCACCGCAAGACTCGCCGCAAACAGCGGATCCGTCTTCGGGATATAGATCACAAACTCCGCACAGTCCTCGATGCTGTAATTTCCATACGTCGTGAGCGCCATCAGATACGCCCCGCGGCTCTTGCATTCGACCATGTTGCTCACAGTCTTCTCATAGAGATCCTGCTGCGTCAGCACTCCGATCACCAGAGTTCCCGGCTCGATCAGGCTGATCGTTCCATGCTTCAGCTCCCCGGCCGCATAGGCCTCAGAGTGGATATAGCTGATCTCCTTCATCTTAAGACTGCCTTCCAGACTCACCGCATAGTCGATTCCGCGACCGATAAAGAACATATTCTGTGCGTTCATCTGCTTCGCCGCGAACCACTGGATCCGCTCCTTGTCCTCGAGAAGCTTCTCGATCTTATCTGGGATCGTCTGAAGCTCCGCGATCAGCTCCGCTGCCCTGTCCTCATCAATCTTTCCACGGACGCGGGCAAATTCGATGGATAAAATATAGGACGCGATCAGCTGTGTGCTGTATGCCTTCGTCGTCGCGACCGCGATCTCCGGTCCTGCAAGCGTGTAGAAAACATGGTCCGCTTCCCGGGCGATCGTGGATCCGACTACATTGACGATTGCTAACGTCTTAACCCCATGGGCCTTCGCCTCCCGGAGCGCCGCAAGACTATCCGCCGTCTCTCCGGACTGGCTTACGATGATCACAAGAGAATTCGGCGCAAACAGCATTCTCCGGTAACGGAACTCCGACGCAAGCTCCACGCGAACCGGGATCTGCGCCAGCTCCTCGATCACATACTGGGCAGCAACACCAACATGGTACGCGGAACCACAGGCAACAATATAGATCTGCTGCAGCTTCTGGATCTCTTCCTCCGTGATTCCTACTCCGCCAAGATCAATCTTACCATCCCGGACAACCGAATTTACTGTATCACGGACCGCTTTCGGCTGCTCATGGATCTCCTTCATCATAAAATGCTCAAAGCCCGCTTTCTCCGCAGCTTCCGCATCCCACTGGATCTCCACCAGATCTTTCTCGATCTCATCGCCGTCCAGATTGTAGAACGTCACACTGCCTTTCTGCAGACGGCACATCTCCATATTTCCGATATAATAAACATTTCTCGTATACTTTAAGATCGCCGGAACGTCCGATGCGACAAACGATTCGCCGTCCGCAACACCGATGATCATCGGGCTGTCCTTTCTCGCCGCATAGATCTCTTCCGGATAATCCCGGAACATGATGGCCAGCGCGTAAGAACCGCGGATCCGCACCATTGCATGGTTGATCGCGTCCACCGGCGTATGCTCATACTTCTTATAGTAATAATCGATCAGCTTGATCGCAACCTCTGTATCTGTATCAGAATAGAAATTATATCCCTTGTGCTGCAGCTTTTCCCGGAGTTCCTGATAATTCTCGATAATTCCATTATGGACACCAACCACATTCCGGTCATCGCTGCAGTGCGGATGCGCGTTCAGCTCACTCGGTTCCCCGTGAGTTGCCCAGCGGGTATGCCCGATTCCGCATGTTCCGTGCATTGCGGTTCCATCATTCGTCTTTTCCGCAAGAACGCGCAGGCGACCTTTCGCCTTTACGATCTCCACATCCTTCTCTCCGTCCCGGACCGCGATTCCCGCCGAGTCATATCCACGGTATTCCAGTTTTGCAAGTCCGTCAAGCAACACCTGAGCTGCCTGTCTACGTCCTGTAAATCCAACGATTCCACACATATGTAAATTCCTTCATCTTTCTCAAATCTCATATCCTGTCGAAAAGACAGTTGGTTTGATTATAACACAATCAAGAAAGCCATACAAGTATGATCCTGACTGATACCGCTGTTTCTGAAGAATTCCCGGAGAATTCCCATAGAATTGCCGCAAATTCTCCTGCCACCGCCTCCATTGTGATTTTTCTGGATCCTACTTATAATTTTTGTAATCCCAACGTCACTGTCCAGCATCTTTACAGTTACTTTTCAATTACAAATGATACCGCATCGTACGGTAGAACGGAGGTCCCATGGAACATTTATTTGAAACATATCTCACCCAGCGAAAGCTCTCCCCGAACACCATCAAGTCCTACAACTACAGCCGCGAACTCTTCTTCTCCCTCTATCCCCGGCTCACTCAGAGGAATCTGGAACAGTATAAGCTCTATCTTCTGGAGACCTACCGTCCCCAGACCGTCAACCTGCGGATCCGGGGCATCAACTGCTACCTGGAATTCTGTGGGAAAGGCCACTGGAAGCTGCCTTTTATCAAGAAACAGCAGAAACCATTTCTCGAAAATGTGATCAGCGAAGCCGACTACCTCTACCTCTTAAACTCCCTGAAACGCGACGGCTATCTCTACTGGTATTTCGTCGTCCACTTTCTCGCCTCCACCGGCGCCAGGATCCATGAATTCGTCCAGTTTAAAGTTGAACATGTCCGATGCGGCTACATCGATATCTACTCGAAAGGCGGCAAGCTCCGCCGCATCTATATCCCAAAGCCTCTCCAGCAGGAAGCGCTGGACTGGATCAACACTGAACAGCGGACCAGCGGCTTCCTCTTCACAAACCGCTACGGCGACCGGATCACCTGCCGCGGCATCGCGAGCCAGCTTAAGAAATTCGCGCTCCTCTACGTGATCGACCCCAACGTCGTCTATCCCCACTCCTTCCGCCACCGCTTCGCGAAAAGCTTTCTGGAACGCTTTAACGATATTGCTCTCCTCGCCGATCTCCTTGGACATGAAAATATCGAGACCACAAGGATCTATCTGAGGAGAAGCAGTAGAGAACAGCGGGAAGTGATCGATTAGGTCGTAAACTGGTAATACGCGTCCGTCACATGCCTTTCCGCACCGCTTCAAGAATCATCTCGCACAGATACAGCATCTTGGGACCTGCCTGAATATACTCCTGCAGGTCCTTTCCTTCCCCGTGGAAGGTCTTATTTCGAAGAGCGATCATTTTCTGAAGAAACGCCCGGTCCACCTCGATCTCATGGTCATGGATCTTCAATTTCTCAATTTTCATGTACTGCAGGATATTCTTAAGCTTATCCGCCCGTCCAATATTCGCTGCCCTGGCAAGCGCTCCTGACACCTGGCCGCAGAGCTGTTTCCGCTCCTTCGTACTAAAATCATCCCGCTCCGCCAGGAGCTCCTGAAGCATATCCCCGATCTCCTTCCTCGTTTCCTCCGGATAGAGCGGAATCGCCCCGTTATACTGTTCATAACGGTGTTCGATATATTCGATGATCGAGAACAGATGAAAGAACTTACTTTTCGCATCTTCCTGCCCGAGAGCGATATAATACTCATTCATCAGAAACTCGTACGCCTCATTCTCCGGCATGGTCCAGTTCTTATAGTCGATTTTTCCTTCCCGGAATTTCAGGCAGCTCGTCATGTAAAAGCCTTCCGTCATATGATTCCACACATGGAACTCCCGACCATTCCCCTGATTCTCCAGATATTCCAGATACGGCTCATACTCCTGCTTTTTCCACACCGCATGACTCCAGTCCGCCTCCACGCGGGGCTGGTAGTGATGGCGGTTGCAGTTGTGATGGTTGATCTCCAAGGTAAGATTCTTACAGATCCGCTCAATCGTCCCCGACAGATATTCGCAGGCTGCATCTTTTGTCTCTCCGAGGATATTTTCGATCGTCATACTAAAATATGGTTCCGGCATGTGGTCCTTTTCGATGTTTTCCTTCCGGACGCTACTGAGTTCGATCTTGTAGGTGTCAGAAAAAGTCTTTGGCTCACCGTTTTCTTCCTTTATCTGAACTGTCTGATTGAGTTCCCATACAAATGGCTTTTCGAGTTCTACTCTGAATTCCGAATCTGGAGTCCGGTCGTATAGAGCCATGCGGTTGTAGGTTAGGTGTAGTTCTATATTGTACCTAAATAACATATCTATTCCCCCATTTCTGTCTGGATATAAATACTTTCTCGTCTAGGCTTTACGGTTTTGATCGAGAGAGCATAACTTCATAGTTATCTCAAAATTGACTGGCGGAACAGGTTTCCTCTACTTCGTCAGTCATTAACAGACTGTCCGTTTAATATGGCCCTGCTTGTCCGGGGAATGCGGCCCTGCTGGTCGCTAAACTTGGCTATATGCACCTGTATCTGTGCAGCCCACTGACGCAGCCGAACCTGTTCCGCCACCAGGCTTGTTAAGGTAAGACTATTATTGCAGAAAATAGGGCAGAAATACAGGTACTCACTTTGAGGCGGTTACGTAACACCTAGCATAGCTGGGCGATTAGATTTTTCACTTATATACTTCAGGTTCCATATCTTTCCATTTAATAATTTTAATTGGAATTCCAAGGAAATAAGCCACTGCCATAAATTTATCGGCGAACTTGTTGTCATTCGTTATAAATATATCGCACATGGTTGCATTTATTGAATGCTGTATATCATAGGTTCCAGAATTTGAATGCTTATCCGAACCATCTCTCCTGAAACCACATTTTGTTAATACGAAGTATAGCTGTTCCATAACAAATTCAAGCTTTCCGTAATTATCTTGAATACTATGATAAATCGCAGGTTTTATTTCAACATCCGAACTAATTATCAGCCGTTTTATTTGTTCTTTTGCTGCACGTTCCCCATACAAATTATTAACGGTTTCTATCAAAGAATTGTGAGGTTGAGATACCTCCATTTTAAGTTGGTTTGAAATAGTGGATAATAGATTTACTTCATTCTTTACTCTCGCCGTATCCCATACTATTTTATATTCTTCTTCTTTTTTATGAATTACTCCTTTAAACAAGTCTTTAGGATTATAAGCATTTTTATCCATTTGTTTTCGATTTAAAGAACGCTTCAGAATAATATTTGTCGTATCATAGCGTTCAATATCCTGATATGTCTGATCATAACTTTTAGGCACGTACTTGATTCCATTTATTGTTGGTTTAATAACCCCATTTGCGGACATGCTTCGAAGCGTCATTTCGAGAGAATCCGTAAGTCCCTTTTTCTCAATTGTTTCATTTTTTCGAGCCCTGTAAATTTCTTCCAAATGAGCAACACTAATAAAATATTCCCATCCTTCTTCTTTTTTTAACTGGAAATATGACCTTATGCAGTCATTTTTATCAATGTAATCCCATATTTGATAATCTAAGTATACTCTCATTATGATGCTCCTTTTATTAAGAATCTATTTGTTTTCGAGGTATTTCAGTAACTTATCTCTAATAAGATATAGGTATTTGTATAGAGCATATTTGGCAGTAAAATTCGCTGACGTTTTCTTATGAGTATTATTAGTGGAGCCTGCAAAAATAATATCCAGCCGGAAAACAGCCACAAGCATATTCATATGATTAAGTAGTAGGGATCTTGCAATTTATCCTCCACTTCAATAAAATCTCCAATCTTTATTTTAGAAACTTATTAAACTTCTTGATTTCTCCCAATTCACGGTATCAAAAAATCGTGTTCCCATTGTTTCTAAAGTTGTATTGCAAATCAAGTCAATCAGTTGATTTTTATTAGGAGTAAAGTCCATATTATCTACTCAAAGACTTGTGGAAGAGCATTGAAAACAGGTCCTTTTATGTGCATAGAAAATTTTGATTTGCCGTAAATCATAAATTAAATCATTATATTTATTATAATCGCGATAGAATAAATTTTTTATAATAGGAATAATTGCGTAAAGTAAAGAAAAAATTATTATCGAAATGATAATTACATTTATAGCCATCATAATCATTGTATTTTGTGTAGCTGCATCACCAATTTTTTGTGCCACGTAAGCAACAACGGGGACAATTAGTGCACCTAGTATTTGAAGAGGCTTTTTTAATTGTAGAAAAAAATCACAGTGTAATTGAGCTATCTGTGCTTCTGCAATTAGTAGATCAATGGTGTCTACATCGAAATAGTCGATACCATATTTCTGCAAATTTTCAAGAGTTATATTGATTCTTTCCACAGAATAAGGAACATAGTGTTTTTGAAGCATATGCTCCAGATTCCCTTTTTTTGAGTCAATAAATATAAAAATACTTAGAAATAGTAGCGCTAATATTAGTAAAATTATAGATAGAGTAGATTGATTAAAAAACAGCAATAACATTTCGGATAATGCCACCACAAAAATAAGAATGATAGCGATTTTCCGATATAATGGTAATTGAGTAAAAGGAATACTATTTTTTATTCCTTTAAGACCGATTTTGTATGAAATAAAAAAGTCACAAAAGCGCATTGATGTATCTTCCTTTCAAGTTATCAACCACCACTTCAAGTGGTGGTTTAATTTTAGCCCTCCAAAGGACTATTACTACTGCTTGCCCCGAAGGGCGGTATCGCAAGCACTGTTGCTGGCTCCGCTATAAAGCGGTACTACTGGAATCCTCTCTTCTTGAGTCTTCTGCTTACTCTCTTATATATTACTGTACAGCTTCTTCTGTTATAGTGCCGATTGTCTCTACATAGTATCCTCGCGCCCAAAAAGCTTTGTCCCATTTGCTTTGCAACTCTGGATGTCTATCGTAAATCATTAGCGTACTTTTCCTTTTAAATATCCCATAAAATCTGAGATACTTTCTTTCGGCGGAATTGCTACGCTTAAATGGACATGATCCTTACATACTGCACCTGCTATGATCTCCACTTTTCGGTACTTGCATAATGTACTTATGATTTCCTTAATGTCTTCTCTTAATCTTCCATACAAAATTCTTTTTCTGTATTTCGGTATAAATACTATGTGATACTGGCATTTCCATCGGGTATGTGATAAACTTCTATTGTCCATTTGGACCGCCTCCTTTGATTTTGAGTTTGGCTTGCGACACCATTCTCGTCATATCACAGGAGGCTTTATTTTGTTATCCTCACCGTCTCTACTTATTCCATTCTCCTCAGCATAGCTGGGGAATTAGACTTTTCATTCACAGAGGAACAACAACAGTTACTTCGCCAAAACCCTTACATTCCCAGTTATGGATCTCCTTTATGGCCTTCTAACAATCCTCTCCATATAAACGGTATAATGTTTCTTTCTATAGTTAGAATTCAAGATTGATATGTAACCATTAAGCCATTACCCCTTCCAATTCATGCTAATACCCTCAGGGAAGTATACCTATTTAAATTCACACTTATAATCAATATATTTCCCAATCCTTTTTAAATCCATCTTATCTTCAAGGTAATCTTTGGGACTAATACAAATAGTTAACTTCCGAGCAATCTTGTCTTTAGAATCAACAAAAATATTAACAGTCTCTTTTACAACATTTTCTAATGTTGCTTCTCGAATCGCAGCTTTTCCCGTTCCCATTAAAGGTGTAGCAATATCATCACAGTGGCCAAACAAAAGTATAGCGTTTAATAATCCTTTCAGAGCAATATCGACATTGTGATATGTTTGATTTATTGGTTTTCCATATTTGTTTACATCATTTATAGCGACAAAATAAAAATGTTTTCCCCTTACATCAACTTTTGCCACTGTTCCTACCGGATATTGCTTTACTGGACCATGTATATCTGAACTAGCTTTGCCAATAACTCCCTGCTGTTCGAGACTAGTTGCAATTAATTTATCCAATTCATTCATATTTTTTGCAAAATATTTGAGTTGAAAAGCTCCTTGCACACTATTTGGGCTAACATATTCAGCCTCCATAATTGTGCGAAAATATGTATTTGTGGGTATCACATAACTAGACGCTTTTATGGAGAATAGATCATTTACCTCAACCTCAACTTGAAGGTCATCATCTTTTACCTTACTTTTGTAAGACACCTGTTCATGATTTTTAACAAAAGATGTGATGGTGCCTATTAATATTAGAATCATCCAATATCTCTTACAAAGATTTTCAGCTGTAGTAAATCCTATCAAATCTTTCAGAAGAACTGAAAAAGCGAAAACAGATGAAATATAACCTATCGCCGTATATCCTAATTTGAATACTGCTGCGATGGTATTTTTTTCAGCCATTAAACACTTAATCCATATTTTTATTTTGTCATAAAAAACAACTATTTTTCTATTCATATCCAAGTGCTTTTTTGATATATTGATAGTCACCAACTTTTTCTCCCTGAGCATTCTTTTTCCAAAATGGATGTGCATTTTCTTCATATGCATTCATGTATGCAGGAAGCCACTTTGACTGTTTATTCAGCGAATTATAAACTATAATAATTGTCTTATTCTTCTTTTGTGCCTGCATAAATTCATGCTTAAGGTAAGAAAATGCATTGATGTATCCTACGTCATCATTGGGACCTGGTGTTGATGTTTTTCCATATATTTTACAGGTATCTGATCCATTCGCATTTTGCTTATATGGTGTACAATCACATCCCTCGCCATCACTATTTCTCTTACATGAGCTGCCAGCTGTGCGGGAAGCTGTTTTATCACCAACAATGAAAATAACTGCTGAAGAGGCACAAATCTGCGCATTAAATTCCTTCTTTAAATCACACGGGCGACAATCTTTATCGTTTGATATGCTTCTTGATGCAACTTGCGCAGTATCAACATAATCCACTTTATGTTTGGCATCTTTTCCCCACGAATGAAGTTCATTGATCACATCGCGATCACCATCATCTGCAGAATAATCTGCACTAATATATACTCTCTGGCTCATTAATAATCCTCCGTTGTAAAATTTTAAGTTCTAAATAATCAGATTGACTATTTTATACAAAAGTATTTCATCTAATCACTCCACTTATATCTCAATTTATACTTGCTATACATTTTATAATCTAAATATTTTTCTTTTTGCAGGCGCCCTATAACGATATATGGCATTACATTCTGGGATTCAGCATATCTGCAAATTGCTTCAATAGAAAAATCCTTTCTTTGAATAAACATTTCATAGCTTTTAGGAGACAAGAGCATATTACTTGCAAAAAGGTCAGCAGCTAATTCTTTGTCTTGATCATTACCATAGTCTAAAAATTTCAGATTTTTCCCTATATCTCCATTAACAATATGGCCGATTTCATGGAATAAGGAAAACCAAAAAATATCGGCAAATGCCCCCCTTATAGTCAAAACCATTTGATATATGCCATCACTTTTTTGAGAAATATATCCTTGCACAGGAGCACCTCTGAAATTTCTTGCAACTGAAAAATCTATTCCATATTTCTCCATTACATTCTTTAAATCTCTTTGTATCACTGCGTTTTTACAGCACATAACACTTTTTATTTCATGAATTAAATCAGTAGTATATTTTTTCTCGAATTTAGCTGACATGATTTTATCGTTTCCAGCAAGCTGACACAGACGAATCCATGCGCCAAGCACATTTGGATTTACCGTGGCATAACCAGCCATACGAAAAGCGCCAACTGGAATCATTTCTTTCAAATTTGCTATATCACTAATTTGTAAAACCTTTCGCAAAGAAAGAATGGAATCATCTTTATTTTCTCCTGTAGGCATCATTCCTCTTTGCCTCAAATATTTTACAATATCCTTTAAATCTTCTCGTACACTGCGTTCTTTATCAGTAATTGTTTGCTCTTCGTTTATTTCTAAAAGTTCCGCCTCATAATTTGCCTGAAGGTTCAACCAAAAAGACTTTGGTACTCCTAAAGCATATTCTAATCCCATCGCAAAGTTCGCAGATATGCCCTTTTTCCCCGCAATTACATTACTTACGTAAGCCGGAGAAACCCCGGCTCTTGATGCCAACTCAGCCTGCGTAATTCCACGGTCTTCTAACACATCGGCAATAGTTTCTCCCGGGTGAATTATTAGATCACGAGATATACCAATTTTCTTTGCTGCCATGGTAATCACTCACTCCTTCCACTTCAATTTCGGTACAAATCATAATAGTATCTTGCGTTGCATTTGGTTCAATAATCAATCTGGCATTTGGTGCCACATGTAACGAATACCGAATTTGCTGATACCCTTCAAGTGGTTCCGGTTTTCCTAATCCTAATGCTAAAAAATCTCCAAAACACTCTGCTGCTTTTAAGCGATCCATATGCTTTTTTATAGTTTTTACCCATTCAAAAGGTATTTTCTTTTGCATTTTATTATAGTCTTCAAAGTATTTTTTTACTTTAACCTGTTGTGCTAGATAAAATAATATAAAGAAACTTC
>NZ_QWGJ01000028.1:0-15090 GCF_003435225.1 Clostridium sp. AF28-12
CTTAACAAACTTCGAACTATGGCAGAAATGCCTGTAATCATGCTTTGATAATTATGCTGTTACGAAGTGTGTAAATCGTATATGAAAAACCTTGGCTGTTGAATTCGATGGAACGCCGTGTGCGGTGAAAGCTGCATGCACAGTGTGGAGCGGGGGAAAATCTGGAGATTACATCAAAAGATTACCTATCGCTATCTGGTGCCGTTGCTTTCTGGACTTTTTGGTTAAACTACGCTATTCTGAAACTAAAAGGAAACAGAATTCGACATAATTCGAAAAAAGTCAGTGAGAATCAACATAATTGCGGTTTATAATCGCAAAACCTATTGATTTCTTTATGCGCTTGCGGTATCATGGAACCATGGAGGTGGTTCCTATGATAAACAGACCGCTCTATGTCGATAAGATTATGGCATACACCGACACACCTTTTGTAAAAGTGTTGACGGGTGTTCGCCGCTGCGGAAAATCCACTATTCTTAAAATGATTATGGAGAAGCTGCAACAGAAGCATGGCATTCCGTCTGAGCGGATTGTCAGTATGCGTTTCGATTCCATGGATTATGAGGATATGACAGCGAAGGATGTGTTCAAGGCTGTCAAAGAAAAGCTCAATCCAACTGGGAGAACGTATCTCTTTCTGGATGAGGTTCAGGAAATTGAAGGCTGGGAGAAAGTAGTAAACTCCCTAGCAACAGATTATGATGTTGACCTTTATGTGACAGGCTCCAATTCCAGAATGATGTCTTCGGAAATAGCGACTTACCTGACGGGACGATATGTTTCCTTCCGTATCTATACGCTTTCTTTTCAGGAATATCTGGAATTCAAAAAGCAGTATACACAGGTAAAGGATATCCATGCTGAACTGGCAGACTATATCCGCTTGGGTGGCTTCCCTGCAACACACCTGCGAGAGTATTCACAGGATGAGGTTTATACGATTGTCCGGGATATCTATAATTCCACGATTTTCTCGGATATCGTAAAGAGAAACCAGATTCGCAAGATCGACCAGCTGGAACGGGTGGTTCGGTACACATTTGCGAATGTGGGAAATTTATTCTCGGCAAAATCAATTTCTGATTATCTGAAATCAGTAAATCATGCTATCGACAATGAAACGGTATACAGCTATCTGGAAAAGTTTGAGAAAGCATACCTTCTTCATCGCTGTTCTCGATACGATCTGCGCGGAAAGGAGATTCTGAAAACGCAGGAGAAGTTTTATCTTGCTGATACCGCTTTACGTTACAGCGTGCTGGGCTATACACCGGACAGCGTCGCTTCCAGTTTGGAAAATGTGGTGTATCTGGAACTTTGCAGACGAGGCTATACCGTGACGATTGGAAAAACGCCGGATGGTGAAGTCGATTTTGTGGCGCAGAAGCAGAATGACCGGTTGTATGTACAGGTCACACAGGAGATTAAATCCGAAAAAACAGAAAAGCGTGAATATGAACGACTGCTGGAAATCCGGGATAACTATCCGAAGTATGTTTTGAGAACCGATGAATTTGCCGGAGGCAATTACCAAGGCATTAAGAGTATGCACATTGCAGATTTTCTATTGAGCACAGAATATTAACAACGAGGACGGCGGTGAACCGCCCTTTTTACATAGCCAGGTTTCTGATTAAAATTGGAAACCTGACTATTTTTTGCCCATTTGCAGGTGCACATGCAAGGGGACATTCACTATTCATCCGTCTGCAAGGGCGCATCGTACAAGGAGGTACACATTTATGGCATTTTTCAACAGCGCAGCGAAAAAGGCGTTCGATGCTTATAAGAAAGAGAACGGCTCTGACAAAAAGCTCCCGCGCATCAGCGAGCTGAACGCAGAGTATGCGATGTTCCTGGAACGAAAGAAAAGCTCCTATGCAGAGTACCGCAAGACCAAATCGGAAATGTGCAAAATAATGTACATTGCATCTGTAACTCTATGTGTGGACGATATATAATAATATTAAAGCGAATGATGAGAAAGTTCTAAATGCAAAAAGAAAGAGGAAGACAAGATGGCAGTATGGAGATTACAGGTGAATACAGGAGGCACAAATGTTGCTGACTATTGCTTGAAAAATCATGTCGCAGCAATGGGATGGAGTCTGCGTGAATTAACCCAGGCAGAACGTTCTGGGATACATACATTTTTGGATTACTGTAATCTGGCAAGAACTCAGTACAAATCATTCGACAGTGTATGCCGCATGGTAGAGGATGTGAAAGAAGGAGACCTCCTATGGATGCGCTCAAGAAATGAAGGGAAATACTATATTGCGAGAGTTAAGGCGAACAGTACTTGGGAGTTTCGCGAGGATGCAGCACAGATTGATGCAGCAAATCAGTTGACCAATATAGATTGGTATCCTGCTACAGATAAGGCAGATGAAGAATCCGTTCCTGGTGCTGTGGCAACATCATTTATTATGGGTTCAACCATCCAGAGAATTAAGAAAAATGGAGTGGAAGAATACAGTCAGATGTTGTATAACCGTGTCCACGATTCAGCACTGGATCTATTCAATTATCCCGATCCAGCCCTCTCGTTATGTGAGAAGCATTTTTACAGCCTGCTTCAGCCGGAAGATGTTGAGGATTTACTTGCGCTGTGGCTGTATGATACGAAAGGCTACGTTTGCATTCCATCGACAAATAAAATTGCTACGCCAAAGTATGAGTGCGTATTGGTTGATCCAAATGACCTGAACCGAAAGCATATTTACATTCAGGTAAAGAAGGGTGATGTTGATCTCAATACAGATGACTATTCCAGCCTGAATGGTGAAGTGTATCTGCTTACAACAGAAGGAAACGTTCAGAATGCACAGAAATATTCAAATGTGAAAGCAGCGGATCCAACGGTTATCTATGAATTTGCGATCAATCCGGATAAGTCTCATATCATTCCGGAGAATGTTTTATACTGGGTGAAGTTTCTGACAGAAATAGAAAATAATCGTTTGAAGTTTTCTGCGTGTAAAGGAATCATGTTTGATACGAATATCTCGTATTCAGATACAAATGAATCCGAGATGATTCTCGGAAACAAAATAGCGGCATATGGAGATGCCAAACGGTATATCGACAGCTTTCGCAAAGATGACTATGCTCTTTTTTATTCCAAAGGAAGAGGAATTATTGCAGTTGGACAGATAGTTACAGACACACCAACGGAAGTGGGTGATGAAAAATATCATAGTGTCAGAATGATTGTGCCGGAAAATTTCAATGGAGATGTTAAAGCATTGCCTGCTCTTTCTCCGAATGAGATTAAAACAATTTTGAAGCGGAATTTCTATTGGGCATCGACAATCAAAACACCGTTCCTTACAGGAGCACAGGTTGAGATGTTGATTCGTGAATTGAAAAAGAAGCATGTTTAACGAGGCAGCAGAAAGGGGAAAAATAAGCAATGCCGTTGCAGATTATCAGAAACGATATTACAAAAATGAGCGTTGACGCAATCGTCAATGCTGCCAATACTTCTCTTTTGGGCGGCGGCGGTGTGGACGGCTGCATTCACCGTGCCGCCGGACCGGAGCTGCTTGCAGAATGCAGTACGCTGCATGGCTGCGAAACCGGCAGCGCAAAAATCACAAAGGGATACCGCTTGCCCTGCAAATATGTGATCCATGCAGTCGGTCCACGTTGGCGGGATGGCAAGCATCGGGAACAGGAGCTTCTGGAATCCTGTTATCGGACATCTCTGAACCTGGCAAAAGAAAATGGCTGTCAGTCGGTGGCCTTTCCGCTGATTTCCTCCGGCATTTACGGCTATCCTAAAGACCAGGCTCTGAAGGTTGCAGTCGATACCATCAGTACGTTCCTGATGGAAAATGAGATGATGGTCTACATCGTTATTTTTGACCGAAAGACATGATAGATTGGCTGGAAGGAGGAGCGATGGAGTGACACGACAAGAATTATTTACATGGATACACCAGCAGTACGGCACAGAGCCGGAATATCCCTGGCATGACCGGAATGCTGTACTGCGGCACAAAGACAATAATAAATGGTATGGTGTAGTTCTGGAAGTATCTGCTGATAAGTTGGGATTGCCGGAGACAGGCATCATGGATGTTCTCAATGTGAAAAGCGATCCGCTGCTGATTGGCTCTCTTCGCGGGCAGGACGGCTATTTTCCAGCCTATCATATGAATAAGGAGAAGTGGCTCAGTATTCAGCTTGGCAAACCGGAACTGGATGATGCCATCAAAGACCTGCTTTCTTTGAGCTATGAGCTGACAGCACCGAAGAAGCACAACCCAAAGTCATCAGCAAAAAATCCGGGAGATTCCGCAAATGGCAAAGAAAAAGATGAATAAGCATTACCGGGAACGCTTTCATGTGGATGCTGTGACGGCCGCTAAAGATTTGCAGGAGCTGGGGGTCAATTATACATAGGAGCAGCTCTGGAAATAATTGTGCAGACGGCATCTGCACAATTTGCAACAAAAAAGAGGAGCCGATCAAGGCTCCTCGAAGATACGTTATTTCAAAAAGTTGCTTTTATGTTCCAGTGCGTGCAGATTATAACCAAGTGTAGCCAGGTGTGCTACATTCAGCGCAACCAGATTGATGTCGGTGGACATCGCACTGGCGATCTGCTCGGCTGTGTATCCATACTCATAGATGTAACGAAGGACTTCATCGCTGTCCATCAGAATCTCTGCTGCTACGATGTTCGCTTCATGTTCCGGTTTGGATTTCATATCGTAGAGCATGAACTCATGAATCGGGGTGGTTTTCGCCATATTCCGGTGAAGCTGATCATGCCCTAATTCATGTGCGCATACGATGCGCAGCATATTTTCATCCAGACTGTTATTCAGGAAAATAAAGCGATTTCGCTTAATCACCCGGTACATTCCCTTCAGGGAACCAAAACTTTCGCAAAGCATGACATTGATACCAAGCTGCCTTGCAATTTCAAAAGGGTCTCTGGAACCGCAGCGTTTTACCAGTTTCTCACCGACCCGTGAAAGCTGTTCCGCATTCATCATACCACCTCCAGTTTACAGTATAGCGAAAAGTGTGTACGATAAATATCACTGATCGGATTTTTTACGCCTCGTTTTCGGGGCGTATTTTTTATTGTTCTCTTTGGCAATCCAGTAGGCATCGGTCAGAGCTTTATAAGCTCCTTCGATGGCATCTTCGCTTAATTCGCCGCCAGCGAACATACCGGTCACTTCGCTGACCAGTTCTTCAATATCTTTCGCTGCTTTTGCGCCGCCTTTTTCATGAGCTTCTACGACATAGGTGCCGCTGCTTCCCAGCAGGTACTCGGAGCCTCTGACCTGTTACGGATGGCGTTTTTATGACAAGGATCAGGTAAAAATAGATACTTTCTGTGGTGTCTTTGATGTTTCGAGATCAGCAGCTGCTATCCGATTGGAACAACTGGGCTATCTGAACCGGAAAAAGGATTATGAATATCGTGATCCATTGGAGGTGTGGCCATGAGTAGGAATATCAGAGTATCGGAACCATCTGCGGAAATGCAGATTAAAATCATCCGGGCAAAGGATGCGGTTGCTTCGCAAAAGCCCAGGACTGTCAGGTGCCCTTATCGCCGACACAATTCAATCTCGAACTGTCCTGCATCCTCCATGTCAGCACGGATTATCCTCTGATGGGCAGCGAGCCAAGTAAAGAGGAAGTCAAAAATGATCTTCTGAGCATTATTTCGGAGCTGTCTACGATTGCGAAGAAAATCTAATCGTGCTCTGCGTTTGGAAATGACAAAATAGAGATACTATACCATTGCAAAAAAGAAGTGAGCACGATATAATATGGATAAGAAGACAAAAGTCACCGCAATGGTGTGAAAATAGATTTTGGCTGTTTCCATAAGGAGTAGATCGAGAGGCGTTATCCTCAGTGGCTGAAAACACAGATGTGTGATGCTTGCAGCAAGCTATTTGTATAAGCCGAAAGGCCGCAGAAATGCGGCTTTTCCTAAATACATAAGTTAGCTTAACCTAACTTATCAATGTGCACGTGCCGGTTAGATAAATCTAACTATAAAAGGAGAGACAGCAATGCGAGAACACAAGAATTTCTGGGACAGAAATGCAGGTCGGTATGACCGCTTTATGCGAAAAGACAGAGAAGTATATGAAAAAATGTATGAGCTGATCCGGCCGGTCGTGAAAGACAAAACAGTGCTGGAGCTGGCTACTGGAACGGGACTGATCGCCAGGCACATCATAAAAGCAGCGGCACACATCGAGGCGACGGACGCCTCCGTGGAGATGATCGCCGAGGCAAAGCGGGATAATCAATCTGCAAAGCTACACTTTTCGGTGCAGGATATGTTCCGCCTGCCCTATGCAGACAAGTCCTTCGACGTGGTGATCGTGTCCAACGCGCTGCACATCGTGCCGCAGCCGGAGAAAGCCCTTGCCGAGATTCATCGGGTGCTGAAGGACGATGGCGTGCTCATCGCGCCGACCTTCACCCACGCGGGGAACTCGTTTTCCGGAAAGGTCAGGGCATTTTTCATGAAGCTGGCGGGCTTCCCTCTCCACAGCAAGTGGACAAGCGAGGAATACTTGCGCTTCCTGCGGCAAAACGGCTGGGCGGTGCGGAAAAGCGTTGTTCTGAAAGCCTCATTCCCGCTGACCTATGCCGAGTGTGAGAAAACGGAGGTGTGATATGTCATTCTTTGAAAACACCCGCAAGCCTGTGGGGCTTGGCGGGAAAATTATGGTTGCTATGATGAATCTGGGACACAGTCCCGTGGCGCGGTGGGGGCTTCGCTTTTTAGAGCTTGCGCCGGATGCCAGAGTGCTGGATTGCGGCTGCGGAGGAGGCGCCAATATCAAAAGGCTGCTGAAAAAATGCCCGCAAGGCATCGTCAGGGGTGTGGATTATTCTGCTGTCAGCGTAGAGAAAGCCCGGAATTTAAACCGGACTGCCATTCAGAAAGGGCGCTGTGCGGTGTGGCAGAGCAGCGTGGAACACATCATCTTTGAAAAGGATTGGTTTGATGTGGTTACCGCGTTTGAAACGGTCTACTTCTGGTCGGATTTGCCACGGTGCCTTCGGGAAGTCCGGCGGGTGTTGAAGCCCGGCGGGACCTTTCTCATCTGCAACGAAAGCAACGGTGACACGGACAAGGACGAAAAGTGGACGGAGATCATCGGCGGCATGACCATCTACAAAGATATTGAATTAAAGGCGTATCTGGAGCAGGCAGGCTTTCACGATGTGCAGATACACAAAAAGAAAAGTTGGCTCTGCATCACGGTGCGAAAATGAGGAGATCAAGCATGAGCATTTTTGCATCCATCCTGCACATGGCTTATAAGCTCTCCGGCGCGAAAAAGGCGTTCGCTTTGCCGGAGGATGCGCTGCAAAAGGAAATCGAAAAGCAGAACCGGCACCGCGGCATTTTTACGCCCACCGACCGCAAGGCGTATTATGAAACAATTACAGTGAACGGCTTTCCCTGTCTGATCGTGCGAGAGCGTCCGAAACCGTCCAAGCGTGCTATTCTCTATTTCTTCGGCGGCGGCATGGTGATCGGCCCCGATAAGGGCGACCTGCCTGTGATGCGCAAGCTCTGCCGCGAGACCGGCTGTGATGTGTGGTTTCCGTTTTACCCGCTCTGCATGGAACACTGCATTACTGAAACATACGCGATGGTGTACGAATGTTATCGAAAAATGATTACACTGTACGGCGGCGGAAATGTCAGTACTTGCGGCTTTTCCTCCGGCGGTGCGCTGGCGCTGGGCATTGCGGCGCACAACAACGCGCAGCCCGAACCGCTGCCGCAGCCGAGGCACATCGTCGCCGTATCCCCCGGTGAGGTGCCGTGGAACGATGCGGAAAAGGCGCGGATGCAGGCGCTCAATGAACGGGACGTCTCCATCGACTATGCCTTTATGGTGACAGTGAAAAAATTCATGCGGCACGGTTGCGAGAATGTGCCGGACTATATGCTTTCCGGCTCCCGGGGAGATTTTACCGGCGTAGGCGATATCCACTTCTTCTATTCTGCCGACGAGGTACTCTACGGCGCACTGCTGGACTTCGAGGAAGCCTGCAAACGGGCGAATGTCCCCTATACGGTGTCTGCCCGCCCGAAGATGGTGCATTGCTACTGTATGCTGCCGATCTTCAAGGAGGCAAAAGAGGACTTTGCGAAAATCGTGGAGATTTTGGAGAAATGAGGCCGGAAACGGTCGTGTGATGATTGAAACACGGAGGAAGAACCATGGAGCGAAATGAGATCATTTGCAGCGCATACCGAATGACGGGCGGAAACAATTTTTATGACGGCATGATCACCTGCTCTACCCTGAGTGGGAAAGCGGTGTGCCGTTTGGTGTGGGCAATGAACAAGGCAGAAAACGACGACTATCTGGAAAAAGCGTTGTCCGGGATTCCAGAGAATTTCTCCGGTAAGCTGCTGGAAGTGCCGGTGGGAACCGGCATTCTGACCATGTCGGTTTATCAGACTATGCCGGAGGCAGACATCACTTGCCTCGATTACTCGGCGGATATGATGGGGCAGGCACAGGAAAAGGCGGAGCACCTGCGTCTGAAAAATGTAACCTTCCGGCAGGGCGATATGGGGGCACTTCCCTATGCAGACGATACCTTTGACATCGTTTTGTCGCTGAACGGCTTTCACGCTTTCCCGGACAAGGAGGCCGCTTATCGGGAGCTTTTCCGGGTCTTGAGACCCGGCGGGACATTCTGCGGCTGCTTTTATGTGATGGGCGAGCACAAGCGGACGGACTGGTTCGTCCGGCGCGTCTATGAAAAGACGGGGTTCTTCACACCGCCCTATGAGACGGCCTTCAGCTTGAAAAAACGGCTGGGGAAACTGTACGAAGCCGTAACACTTGGAACCGTGAAGAGCATGGCATGGTTCGTCTGCCGGAAAGCAGAATGAAGAGAACAGGGATGGTTTTACAAACGATTCCGGAAGGTTTTGGGCTGGGGGCACTGCTGCTTCTTGTCTGTGCTGTGGGCATCTGCAAAGGGGCTGTTGGGATGGTGCATCTTTACAGCCCGGCGGTGCAGCAGCGGTGCGTGAAGCTGGGACTTACAACACACGAGAAAATCAAGCGCAATTCTCTACTTTTCAAAGCCGTTTGCATTCCCGGCTATATTGGCTATGTGCTGGTTTGCGTCTATGGGATAAACGGTGCGCACGGCTTTGCGGCGAGCTTCTGGCAGCTGCTTGTCATCTTGTCCGTTATGAATCTCATCGACCGCTTTTTGATCGACGGCTATTGGGTGGAACATACGAACGCATGGACGATTCCCGGAACAGAAGATCTGAAGCCCTACATCACCGCAAAAGACAAGCAGAAAAAGTGGCTTTTCGGCCCGGTGGGCATGGCAGTCATAGCGATGGTGCTGGCGGCAATGATGACTATTTTTACTCACTGAGGGAGGAACCTATGAAATACAAAATCGAGAAAAACACCGTACAGGAGACGTTGATCCTCCCGCTATATTCACGGAAGCTGTGTACGGAGTTGTATCCGAACCTTTACCGGGACGAAACGGCGGTGCGTCTGATCGACCAGATCGACTACGACTTTTCAGAGGCAGAGAAAAATTCCCGCAGCCTGATGCAGCGTTTCGGTGCTCTGGAGGTTGCCATGCGGCAGAATGACCTTGCCTTTGAAGTGCAGGCGTACCTGAAAAACCACCCCTGCGCGGCAGTGGTCAATCTGGGCTGCGGGCTGGATAACACCGGCAGAGCCTGCGACAACGGCAGCTGTAAAATCTACAATCTGGACTTCCCGGATGTGATCGCTTTGCGGCAGCAGCTTCTGCCCGCCGGGGAGCGGGAGCAAAACATCCCCTGCAACCTGAAAGACCCCGCATGGTTTGACAAGATCGATGCCTCCGGCGGGGCGGTGTTCTTTGCCTCCGGGGTGTTCTATTACTTCCTGACGGAGCAGGTTCGGGAACTGGTGCAGGGGATGGCGGACGCTTTCCCCGGCGGAGTGCTGGTCTTTGATGCTGCCAATCGGACGGCGGTGAAGATGATCGCCAAAACGTGGCTCAGGACGGCGAAAATCAAGGATGTGGGAGCATATTTCGCGGTTTCGGATGCGAAAAGCGAGCTTTCCCCATGGGACAGCCGTTTGCAAGTATCCAGCAGGGGCTATATGATGGGCTACAACGACCTGAAAGACCCTTCCGTCAGCGGCTTTTTCCGATTTCTCGCCAAGGTCGGGGACAACGGGATGAAAATGCAGATCGTGAAGATCGGATTTGGAGGCAAGCTATGAAAATTCTGGTATATGGTGCAGGCGTTCTGGGGTGCAATCTGGCAAGAAATCTGCTGCGCGCCGGAAAGGATGTCACTCTGCTTGCGCGGGGAAACTGGGCTGCGGAGATCAAGCAGAATGGCCTGCGGATCAAGGACAAATTTTCGCTCCGCACCTCGGTCAGCCGCATTCCGGTGGTGACTGAACTTGCACCGGATGCAAAGTACGATGTGATCTTTGTGGTCCTGCGCTATACACAGCTGGATTCCGCTCTGGACACGCTGCGGGCGAATCGGACGAAAAACATCGTATTTGTGGGCAACAACGTACAGACAAAAGCATTGGCGGCGGCACTGCCGGAAAAGAATGTCCTGTTTGCCTTTGCGCTTTCTGCCGGGCATCGGGAGGCTGACCGGGTGGTCTCCATCGACCTGAAGAAGATCACCATCGGGCAGCTGACGGATGCAAAGTCCAATAAACAGTTGATCGGGCGCATCTTCCACGGCACAAAATATAAGGTTGTTTACGAGCCGAACATGGAGGACTATCTGCTCTGCCATGCCGCGTTTGTGATGCCGGCGGCCTTCGCCTGCTATAAGACAGACGGCGACCTGAAAAAGCTCAGGGGAGATACCGCGTACCTGAACCGTGTGCTGGATGCCAACATCGAGGGATACCACGCTATCCGAGATGCCGGTCACACCATTCTGCCCAAGGAGGATACAGACTTTGAAGGGGAGAAATACCGCAAGACCTGCCTGCGCTTTTTCAAGCTGATGTGTGCCACCTCGCTGGGCAAGCTCTGCGCCTCCGACCACGCAATGAACGCCATCGACGAAATGAGTGCGCTGAACCGGGATCTCAAGAAATTTTTCGATGCGAACGGCGCAGCCCACCCGGTGTGGCAGGCACTGGAAGCGGAAGCCGGGAGGTATCTGCGATGAAGTATGCCGGAATGCCCTTTGGGATGTGGGCGCTGTTTGCCGGTTCCTTTCAAAAGCAGCTGATCGCGGTGCTGGGCTATGATGCAGACACTGCAAAAGCCATACAAAGATTCAAAACTACGTGTGGGATGTCCGGCGATTTATCTTGCTCACTAACTTGGTCACTGACTAAGGTTTTCTGACTACCAGTTTACAGAAAACAGAATAGAATCGTCTTCGATGCCTCGTTGGGAAACCAACGGGGTATTTTTTGCTCTGAATCAGACGATACATGGCACAGGAAAGGTTAGCTGTGTGCGTTTTCATATGCTTTTCGGATTCCGTCCGGCAAGCGGTCGGGAATCAGTGTCTTTAGTCTGTCCTCACTGCCGTCTTTGATTGCCTGCTCATAGTACCAGCATTTGAATTTCAGCATATCCAGAGTGCGGTTCATCTGCTCAAGCTCTGTCTCCATGTGCGACCGTTGTTCCTCAAATAGTGCCTTGCGTTGCGGGTAGGTGGACGGCCCTTCTACACACCAATCCATGAACTGCCGGATGTCCTTGATCTCCATGCCAGCTTTTTTCAGACATTCAATGACCCGGAGTGCTTCAATCTCCGTGTCACCGAATTTGCGGATGCCGGATACTCGTTCCATGTTCGGAAACAGCCCCTGCTTATCATAATAGCGCAGCGTGGAGATAGGCAATCCGAACATCTCTGCCACCTGTCCAATTGAATACATAAATCTCCCTCCAAAAATCTTCAAAAAATATCTTGACCTAAAGTTAGGTTTAGGTGATACCATGAGAATACCACAGAGAATATCAAAACGCAAGGAGTGTTCTACAATGAATAAAAAGATACTAATCATTTCTTCAAGTCCCCGTAAGGGCGGCAACTCCGAAACGCTGGCGGCAGCGTTTGCCAAGGGCGCACGGGAGGCGGGCCATCAGGTAGAAACTGTGTATCTGCGAGAAAAGCAGGTTGGCTTCTGCAAGGGCTGTCTTGCCTGTCTGAAGTTGGGGCACTGCGTCATCCAAGACGATGCCGTGGAAATTGCCGCCAAAATGCACGATGCAAATGTGCTGGTGTTCGCAACGCCCGTCTACTATTACTGCGTCAGCGGTCAGCTCAAGACGATGCTGGATCGTGCCAACCCATTGTTCGATACGGACTACGCCTTTACGAAAGCCTATCTGCTTGCAACAGCGGCAGAGAACGCACCGGAGACCTTTGCGGGCACAGAGAAGGCTGTGCAGGGCTGGGTGGACTGCTTCCCACGCTGTGCGCTGGTGGGCACAGTGTTTGCAGGCGGTGTGAACGGCGTGGGTGAGATTGCCGGACATCCTGCGCTGGAGCAAGCCTATCAGATGGGCAAGGAGGTGTGAGACATGGCAGTTAAACAAACGGCAGGCAGAGAGGCTTTGGGGGAATTTGCTCCCAAATTTGCGGAATTGAATGATGATGTGCTGTTCGGGCAGGTGTGGAGCAGGGAAGACAAGCTTTCCCTGCGGGACCGCAGCATTGTAACAGTGGTGGCGCTGCTGGCGCAGGGACTGACGGATTCGTCCTTTCAGTACCATCTGACAACTGCAAAGAAAAACGGCGTGACGAAAACGGAAATTGCGGAGATCCTGACCCACGCGGCATTTTATGCGGGCTGGCCCAAGGCATGGGCGGCTTTTCGTATGGCAAAGGAGGTATGGGCGGAGGACGACGCTGCCGACGCAAAAGCCGAGCATCAGAATGAAATGGTCTTTCCCATCGGCGCATCCAATGATGACTTTGCGAAATATTTTATCGGCCAAAGCTATCTCGCACCTCTTTCTACGCAGCAGGTCGGTATTTACAATGTAACCTTTGAACCCGGCTGCCGTAACAACTGGCACATTCATCATGCGAAAAACGGCGGCGGACAGATTCTCGTCTGCGTGGCCGGGCATGGTTACTATCAGGAATGGGGCAAACCGGCACAGGAGCTGCACCCTGGCGATGCAGTAAATATTCCTGTGGGTGTCAAGCACTGGCACGGTGCTGCGCCGGATAGCTGGTTCTCTCATCTGGCGGTAGAGGTTCCGGGGGATGAAACCTCCAATGAATGGTTGGAAGCCGTGGACAGCACAGCATATTTTAAGGCAACAGGCAAGGAGGTCTGAATATGGAAAAACTGAATCTGACACAGGAATGGGACAAGGTGTTCCCGAAAAGCGACACGGTGGATCACAAGAAAGTAACCTTTCACAACCGCTACGGCATCACACTGGCGGCGGATATGTACACGCCAAAGAGTGTTGTGGGCAAGCTGCCTGTTATTGCCGTCAGCGGTCCGTTCGGCGCGGTAAAGGAGCAGTCCTCCGGTCTGTATGCGCAGAAAATGGCAGAGCTTGGCTTCTTGACGATTGCCTTCGATCCGTCCTACACCGGCGAGAGCGGCGGTACACCCCGCTATGTCGCTTCGCCGGACATCAACACCGAGGATTTCTGCGCAGCGGTAGACTTCCTCTCCGTGCAGGAGAATGTGGACTCCGAGCGTATCGGTATCTGTGGCTGGGGCGGCATGGCGATC
The DNA here is from genome assembly GCF_003435225.1 of Clostridium sp. AF28-12. Lineage (NCBI taxonomy): Bacteria > Bacillati > Bacillota > Clostridia > Eubacteriales > Clostridiaceae > Clostridium > Clostridium sp. AF28-12. The sequence continues at coordinate 13,749 of NZ_QWGJ01000028.1, forward strand.
AATGCGGCGGCAATCGACACCCGCATCAAAGCTACCGCTGCTATGACCATGTACGATATGCCCCGTGTAACTGCCAACGGATAATATGATCAATTTAAGCGATCTGGAAAAAAAACAAGCGAATTTTGTAAAACAAATCTTCGGATGCATGATGTGAAGTCGTATGATTTTGTGAAGCAGTATTTCAGTAACCCTCAGCTCTTGGTGAAAGCCATAAAAGAGTATCGCAGAACAGCAAATATCCCCAAATGAGAATGCAGCTTGTCTGATTTGCTGAGATGATCGTCTTTGATGCCTCGTTGGGAAAACAACGGGGTATTTTTTTGCCTCAATCAGGCTGCACAGAGCACTGAAAAAACCAAAACGAACCGTAGGTAGTCCTGCAAGCGGACAAACAAATGAGGGCGGGAAAAGCAGCCTATTACACACCGACAGAGAATGTGGTATAATCCTTGAGAAAACACTGTATGGAAAGGACAAACACGATGAACGCTCTGGATATTATGAAACGCCCTGCCGCCTACGTCAGCGGCTATGAAAACACCCCCACGGAGGAACAGAACCGTGCAAAGCAACTGTGCTGGGAGTACAACCGCACCGCTCCCAACGAACAGGAAAAGCGGCGCAGCATCCTGCAGACCCTGCTGGGCACATGCTCTCCCATGACCGGCATTCAGCCGGACTTCCACTGTGACTATGGCTTTAACATCCATACTCACGGCTTGGCGGTCATCAACTATAACTGTGTCATTCTGGATACCTCTCCGGTAAACATCGGAGCAGGTGCCTTTATTGCCCCCGGCGTATGCCTTGCCTGCTCCGGTCATGCCATCGACCCGGAGCAGCGCAGCCATGGCATTGGCACCTCAGCACCTATTACGCTGGAGGAAAACGTCTGGATCGGTGCAAATTCCACCGTCTGCGGCGGCGTTACCATCGGGGCAGGCTCGGTTATCGGGGCGGGAAGCGTCGTCACCCATGACATTCCCGCCGGTGTCATCGCTGCGGGGGTGCCCTGCAAGGTGATCCGCCCCATTACCGAAAAAGATAAGTTCAAGCCGGAGGATATTCTGTTCTGAGAAATTTAGATCGGAAACGCTGAAAAAACATACGCACAAGCTCTCCGGGGACATTTTTGGTTTTCGCCATGCTTTCCTGCGGGGAGAAGGCATGGTATACTGGGAACGACAATTCGGAATTGACCGAGCTCTTTGAGCGAGGGATACTTCTTGTCCGAAGGGCAAGAAGGTGGGCGTAAAAAAGATTAGAACAATCGGGATTTATCAGAAAATGAGGAATAGTTTGTTGTGGTCAAGCTTTTTTGTAACACTTGTGGCTAAAA
>NZ_QWGJ01000029.1:0-437 GCF_003435225.1 Clostridium sp. AF28-12
ACGCCCATAACTTTACCGTCCCCAAGCGGTGTGTATCAGTCCGGGAGCCATACAGCGCCGAGCGCCGCAAGGCTGCCAGTGAACGGGCCAAAGCCGCCGGATACCAGCCCCCTGTGAGAAAGTCCAGCAGTTAAAGGCACATGGCAGAGAATGTATTTGAAGCAGTCAAGCAGTCGGTCAGCACCAGAGAAGCGGCAGCGTTTTATGGGATCGAGGTCAAACGAAATGGTATGGCCTGCTGTCCTTTTCACGATGATAAGAACCCCAGCATGAAGGTAGACCAGCGATTCCACTGCTTTGGCTGCGGTGAAGATGGGGATGTGATCGACTTTATCGCAAAGCTCTTTGACCTCTCCTCAAAAGAAGCGGCGGAGAAACTGGCACAGGACTTTGGCCTGATCTATGACAGTCAGGCCCCTCCCCGCAGGAGGTATGTC
>NZ_QWGJ01000029.1:447-15011 GCF_003435225.1 Clostridium sp. AF28-12
GCCCCGCAGGAGATATGTCCGGCAAAAAACCGAGGCACAGAAGTTTCGGGAGAATCGACAGCGCTGTTACCGCGTACTGTCCGATTACTACTATCTGCTGAAAAAATGGGAAGCCGACCGTTCTCCCAGGACACCGGAGGAAGAACCGCACCCCCGCTTTGTGGAAGCAATCCAGAAGAAAACCTATGTAGAGTACCTGCTGGACCTTTTTCTTTATGAAAGTGAAGAAGAACAAAAGGCATGGATTGCAGAACACACAGCAGAAATCACACACTTGGAAAGGAGATTGAAAATCATGGCTGAGAATAAACCCACCAACCGAGAACGGCTAAGGGAAATCACTGATGGCATCGAGCAGGGCATCAAAGAACTGTTTGAAAGCGAAAAGTATATGCGCTATCTGTCCGTCATGTCCCGATTTCACCGCTATTCGGTAAACAACACCATGCTCATCTATATGCAGAAGCCGGACGCCACTTTGGTAGCCGGATACAATAAGTGGAAAGACCAGTTTGAGCGTCATGTAAAAAAGGGCGAGCATGGCATTACCATCATTGCCCCGACACCGTATAAGAAGAAAATCGAGGAGCAGAAGCTGGACCCGGATACCAAGGCTCCGATTTTGGATAAAGACGGAAAGATCGTTACAGAGGAAAAAGAAATCGAGATCCCCATGTTTCGTCCGGTCAAGGTCTTTGATGTGAGCCAGACCGACGGGAAACCTTTGCCGGAGCTTGCATCATCCCTTTCCGGCAATGTGCCAAATTATGAGGCATTCATGGAGGCCCTGCGCCGCAGCGCACCGGTGCCGATTACTTTTGAAGCAATGGCCGCCGATACGGACGGCTATTTTTCTGCCGATCATCAGAAAATCGCCGTTCGTCAGGGCATGAGCGAGGTGCAGACGGTTTCGGCCACGGTTCACGAGATTGCCCACAGCAAGCTCCACAATCAGAAAAAGATCCAGATTGCCAATGACGAGCAATATCAGGAGATCGAGCTGTTTGATAAACCCGGTCTGTTCTCCAACGGACGGATTGCCCGTGATAATCTGCCAGAGGGCGTTTATTGCTATGACCTGCGCGGTTCTGACTACGATCATGGAGATCCGGTCTGTGTGGAAGAACGAGTGGTTGTAAACCATGCAGGCTCCGTTCTGATGACAGAGCCGTTGGAACTGACGGAAGATGGACGCTTGATGCTGACCGAGGAAAAAGGGCTGAATTTTACCGGTGGCTTTTCTACCCTCTCCCAGTTTTTGCAGAAACAGAGGAAAGATCGTCACACGGAAGAAGTGGAGGCTGAAAGCATCTCCTATGCAGTCTGCAAATATTTTGGCATCGAGACAGGAGAAAACAGCTTTGGCTATATTGCCAGTTGGAGTCAGGGCAAGGAATTGAAAGAGCTGAGAGCCAGTTTGGAGACCATCAACAAAACATCCGGCACTTTGATCTCCGACATTGAGCGCCACTATAAGGAAATCTGCAAAGAGCGTGGAATTGATCCCCATGCAAAGGCAGAGCCGGAAACCGCCCCGATAGAGCAGCCAACCAGCAATCTGACTTACTATGTAGCAGAGTGCATGGAATTTCCAAACCTCGGAGAATACCACGATAACTTGTCTTTGGAGGAAGCAATCCGCATTTATCAGGAGATTCCGGCAGAACGAATGAACGGGATCAAGGGCATTGGTTTTGAGCTGAAAGACGGAAGCGACTATGAAGGACCTTTTCCGATTTTGACCGGCCAGACCATTGACCTGGACACCATCCAGGCAATCGACTATTACCGTGATAATCCTCTGGTGCAAAAAGCGGTAAAGGAACTGGCTGCGGCAATGCCGGAAATGGAAGTGCTGGGGGCGGACGCCAATCAGCAGGAGGCTTTGTTTCTGATTGACGATGCCACCTATCTTCATATCCAGTCCTGTGACAGCGGCTGGGACTATACCCTTTACGATGCCGCGTCCATGAAAGAGCTGGATGGTGGTCAGCTGGATATGCCGGAGATTTCTCGCATGAAGGCAGTTCTCCAGATTTGTGATGACAACGATTTGGGCAGAGACTCTGTAAAATACGCACCGTTGTCCATGATTGAGACCTTGCAGGAAGCTGTCTACCAACAGATGCAGGCAGAGGCCAGTCAGATGGCTGCTTCTTCCCAGCTGCCGGAAGCACAGGAGCAGGCGCTGGATGAATACCCAACGCCGGATGAGCAGGTCTCTACACCGGATATGCAGGAATACGGATACTCCTATGATGGGATGCTCCCTGTTACCAGAGAACGGGCGCTGGAACTGGATGCCGCTGGTTTGACTGTCTATGTGCTGCATGAGGACAATACGGAGAGCATGGTGTTTGACCCGCAGGAAATCATGGATCATGGCGGTCTTTTTGGCGTGGACCGTGAGGAATGGGAGAAAAGCCCTCAGTTCCACGAAAAGGTCATGGAGCGTCAGGAACATCAGCAGGAACGCGAACAGGCATTTCTATCCCAGAACAGAGATTGCTTTGCTATCTATCAGGTGAGCCGTGACGATCCGCAGAATGTGCGCTTTATGAATCTGGATTGGTTAAAGTCCCATGACATTTCCATAGACCGCAGCAATTATGACCTCATTTACACAGCTCCGCTGAGGGAGTCTGGCACGGTACCGGAGCAGCTGGAAAAACTATATGAGCAGTTTAATCTGCAAAAGCCGGCGGATTTTCACAGTCCTTCTATGAGTGTCAGTGACATCGTTGCGATCAAGCAGGACGGTAAGGTATCCTATCATTACTGTGACAGTGTTGGCTTTACCCAGATCCCCGGATTCCTGCCGGAAAATCCGCTGAAAAATGCGGAGATGGCCGTGGAGGACGATTACGGCATGATCGACGGTATCATCAACAATGGCGCAAAAGAGCCTACGGTGGCAGAGCTGGAACAGCAGGCCCGCAACGGTCAGCCCATTTCCCTCATGGATTTGGCTACCGCTGCCCATCGGGAGGAACGGGAAAAGAAAAAGTCCGTCATGGAGCAGCTGAAAAGCCAGCCCAAGGCAGAACACAAAAAGACAGCGCCCAAAAAGAGTGCGGAAAGGGAGATTTGATATGGGAAACTTTACTTTTGAGGAAATGAACCTGATGTGCATTTACAATACCGGCAGCCGCACCGGACTGATCGACAGCCTACGTGAGATGCGCGGCGAGCTGGCCCCGGAGGAAACCGAGCTGCGGGAGTTGACAGACAGCGCACTGGGCAAGCTCCAGGCCATGAGTGATGCCGAGTTTGCCGAGCTGGAGTTGTATCCGGATTTTGACCAGTAAATTTATCGTGTCGGGATGACATAGTGAGAGAAACTGTTCGATGGGAAGGCGGTTTCTCTCAACTCTTTACAAACTCCTACTATGCTTGGAGGGATGAATGAGGTATAATGTAAGCAACAAACTGGGAATTTGATATGCGGAGGTAATGATTATGAATAGAAATATAAAAGGTGGTTTTTTAACATTGAGTGGCGTTGTTGGTATTGTAGGAATGATAATAGTGGCAATGCAAAATCCGGCAACTGCATGGGTAACGCCACCTGGAAGAATGATTGTAAGTATTTTAGAAAATGGAGTATTGATTCCTACAGTTTTATTCCTTGTTCTTTTTATTTATGGATTGTATATTCTCCTAACGGAGAAAAAAGATTGAGCAATTCCAGTTTATATAACCAATAATAATTTAATACTCACAGTTTTACTTAGCAGGAAATCGTTTCGGTTTCCTGCTTTTCTTTTACCCAAAAACCGAAAGGAGGACAGAACACCATGCCAACCAAAGCTGAACTATATGCACAGATGGCGGAGAAGGTAACAACGCAGCTCACGGGGAGCTGGCAGGAATGGGCAGGGTTTCTCACCACTGCTTCCCGCCTTTACAAGTACCCGTTCCATGAGCAGTTGATGATCTACGCCCAGCGTCCGGACGCCACCGCCTGTGCAGAGTACGATTTGTGGAATGAAAAGATGGGCCGGTATGTAAGGCGCGGTTCCAAAGGGATTGCTCTGGTGGACGATTCCGGGGACAGGCCCCGCCTGCGCTATGTTTTTGATATTTCCGACACCGGAACCCGTGAACATTCCCGCACTCCCTGGCTGTGGCAGCTGGAGGAGAGCCATTTGGATTCGGTGCAGGCCATGCTTGAGCGCACCTATGATGTTTCCGGTGATGACCTTGCCGGACAGCTCACCGAGGTAGCCGGAAAACTGGCTGAGGAATACTGGACGGAGCATCAGCAGGACTTCTTCTATATCGTTGACGGTTCCTTTTTGGAGGAATATGATGAGTTTAACATCGGAGTACAGTTCAAGGCAGCAGCCACCGTCAGTATCACTTATGCTTTGATGTCCCGCTGTGGACTGGAACCGGAACGCTACTTCGACCACGAAGATTTCATGGCGATCTTTGATTTCAATACTCCGGCAACTATCGGAGCGCTGGGAACAGCGGTCAGCCAGATCAACCAGCAGGTGCTGCGGCAGATCGGCGTTACCGTCCGAAATGCAGAGCGCGAAGCCAACCAAGAAAGGAGCAAACAAGATGAACAATCCCATGACCTATATCCAGAACGGAGACTATCTGATTCCCGACCTGAAGCTGAGCCCGCAGCCGGAGAAACCCCTGGGCAAGTACGGCAGGATGAGGAAAACCTACCTGAAGGAACACCGTCCCATCCTCTACAACCAGATGTTGCTGAGCGAGAAGCTGTACCCGCACCTTCTGGAGATCGACGAGACCGCCCAGAGCAGACTGGAGCAGATGATGCCCCAGCTGGCGAAGGAAGCGGGAGCCACCGAGGAACTGAAAGCCAGCGATCCCATGAAGTGGGTGGGGCTGATGAACACCTGCAAAGCTCAGGCCGAAGAAATCCTGATGGCGGAGCTTATCAACAGCTGACCCTAAACCTGTTCCTCTCCGAAGCGGAACAGATCCAATCCATAGATGAAGCAGAGAATGTAGCGCATACATCCTCTGCTTTTTCTTTTGCCCAAAATGACATCGACCATGTGCTGCGTTTGGGCGGCAATACAGACCGTCAAAGGGAGCGTGTGGTTGCAGCCTTTGAAAAGCAGAAAACCACCGCTGAGATTGCCGAGATACTGAAAACGCTGTACCACGGCGGCAATGGCCTTGGCAGTGTGAGCGCATGGTATGCCGAGGATGGTATCCATCTTTCCCACGGGAAGTCTGTCCGTTATGACAGGTCTGCCCAGGTCATTTCCTGGGAGAGCGCCGCAGAGCGTATCGGGGAGCTTTTGGAAAGTGGTCAGTTTGCCTCCAATGTGGAGCTTGCAGAAGCGGCAGGCTATGAACGCTCCCTCCTCTCGGAAAAGCTCTGGCATCTGTATCACGATCTCAGTGAGGACGCCAGAAAAGCCGGATATTTGTCCTGCCTGTCAGAGATCAAAGGCAATGGTTTCCCAGAGGAGACCCGCCGCCTGACGGAGCAGCTGAGTGACCCGGCTTTCCGCCAGACGCTCAAGGAAGAATACGCTGCCTTCTGGACTGCCTATCAGCAGGACCGTGACCTGTTGCGTTTTCACTATCATAGAGCGAGGGAGATCTGGGAGAACCTGAAGGACCTTGACCTGCCCCGCAGGACCTTTTCTTCAGAGCTTTCCAAAGTGCCAACCGTCCAGCACTTTATTACCGAGGATGAGATCGACGCCGCCATGACCGGCGGAAGCAGTTTTGCCGGAGGAAAAGGCCGTATCTATGCGTTCTTCATGGAAAACCATACGGATAAGGAAAAAGTGAGATTCCTTAAAGACGAGTATGGCATTGGCGGACGCTCTCATGCCCTGTCCGGCGCAACACACAGCGGCGAAGATCACGATGGGAAAGGACTGCACTATAAAAAGCAGGACTGCCCGGATGTTCACTTGAACTGGGAAAAGGTTGCCAAGCGCATTACCTCACTTGTCCAGAAAGACCGCTATCTTACCGAACAGGAACAGGCGCAGTATGACAAAATCCAGGCTGAAAAGGAACTGGCAGAAGAAGATGCCATTCAAGCACAGCAGCCGGAGGTGGAGAAAGAAACGCCAAAGCCTACCCTTGGGGAGCAGTTTGAGCAGTATAAGCCTGTGGTGACTGCCGCCATTTCCGAGGATACCGCATATCGCAATGCCTGCGGTCATTCTGACCGTGAAAATGCTGTCATCGAGGGTAATGCCGCTGTGCGCCGTGCAGTCCTTGGTTCTAAGGATATGGAGCTGATCCGACTCTATTCGGATGTGCCGGAGTTCCGTCAGCGTTTACACCGGGAAGTGATCGACGAGACCTATCCAAAGCTCCATGAGCTTCTGCGCCCTCTTTCTCAGGAAGATATTGATACTGCCCTTTGTGCATGGAACGGCAATATCGAGAGTAAACACGCTGTTGTCCGCTATATGAAAGACCATGCAAGAGAAAAAGATACCGCCGCATGGCTGGCTCAGGAATACGGCGGCAGTAACAGCAACAGCCTGTTCGTTGTCCGTGCCGGCAGTCCGGAGGAAACGCAGCTGCCCTGGCCGAAGGTACAGCGCCGGATTGCCCAGCTCATTCAGGAGGACCGGTTCTATACCGAAGAAGAACAGGACCGTTTTGACGACATCGACCCCATCGCCATCCGGGAAGCTCTGGAAGAAAGAGGAATCGTCAACGGACAGGTGACAGACCCGGAAAAACTGGACAATGATCCGTTTATCCAACAGGTGATGTCAGATGCCGAGCAGATCGCAGATGCCGAGACAGAGCAGACTTCCAAAGTTTCCATTTCCGATGAGGAATATGACGCAGTTCGCCGCCCAATTCCGCAAAGAACCTCCTATGACCCAGCCGCCCCGGTCTATGCCGTGGGCGATACCGTGTATATCGAGGATGACGCCTATCAGATCACCGAGCTGCGGGAGGACACCGTACAGCTTCTGCCCACCGGAATGGTATATCCCATCTACCGGGCAGAGCGCAAAGAACAGTTCGAGCAGCTGCTTCGGGCAGACCGGCGCAATGCTTACTATACCGAGTTTCTTCCCATTGACCCGGACAAGGCAGATCAGGACTTGCGGGATGTATTGGCTCATGGACTGATGGATGAAGCGGATAAAAAGCAGATTTCCACGCTGCTGCAATCCGGCAGGAGCAACAGCGAGATCGCCTACTGGCTGAGCAGAGCCTATTCCGGTGAGATTGAGACACTGAATCTGGAGACCGGCGATATTGCCGATTACCGTACCACGGCACAGGGCATAGAACTGGAAGTCATGGATGCAGAGGAAAAGCGTCTGGCTGTGCTGTATTTCCGCTGGGATGAGGTTGCGCCTTTGCTGCGCGGGATGTATGCCCGTCAGCTGGATGGCTTTGGACAAGAACAGCCCCAACCGTCTGCCGAATCCCCAGCCTTTCATTCCGAGACCGTGGCCGTCTATTCGGGCGATAAGAACCATCTACCTTATGATGTGGTGGTGGAACGGTTGCATATTGAGGAGCCGGAGCTGCCAGCCCCTGTAACAGAGCCGGAAAAAACCTTTGAGGAAGTGTTGGATGAACACCCGGTTTCCATTCAGGTCAACGGCCAGTGGCAGACCTTCCCCAATGCCAAAGCTGCCGAGGAAGCCTCCTATGAGGAATACAAGGCTAACCTGCGCCGCAATGCACAGAACTTCCGCATTACCGATGAGCATTTGGGCGAAGGCGGTCCAAAAGCCAAGTTCCAGGCAAATGTTAATGCTATTCGTTTGCTGAAAGAGCTGGAATCTGCCGGACAGCAGGCAAGCCCCGAACAACAGGAGATTCTTTCCCGTTATGTGGGCTGGGGCGGTATTCCTGATGCTTTTGACCCAGAGAAACCGGCATGGGCTTCCGAGTATACCCAGCTGAAAGAGCTGCTGACCCCGGAGGAATATGCCGCCGCCAGAAGCTCCACCCTCAATGCCCATTACACCAGCCCTACGGTTATCCAGGCAATCTATGAAGCGGTGGGGCGCATGGGCTTTGAGACCGGAAATATTCTGGAGCCGTCTATGGGTGTGGGCAATTTCTTCGGTATGCTGCCGGAGAAAATGCGAAACAGCCGTCTGTACGGCGTGGAGCTGGACCCTGTTTCCGGGCGCATCGCAAAACAACTCTATCCCAAGGCGGACATCACAGTAGGCGGCTTTGAGACCACCGACAGGCGTGACTTCTTTGACCTTGCCATCGGTAATGTGCCTTTCGGCCAGTATCAGGTCAACGACAAAGCCTACAACAAGCTGAATTTCAGCATTCATAACTATTTTTTTGCCAAAGCACTGGATCAGGTGCGTCCCGGCGGCGTGGTAGCTTTTGTGACCTCTCGATATACCATGGACGCCAAGGATTCCACCGTGCGCCGCTATCTTGCCCAGCGTGCTGAGCTGCTGGGAGCTATCCGTCTGCCGAATGACGCGTTCAAAAAGAATGCCGGTGCCGAGGTGGTATCAGACATCATCTTCCTCCAAAAGCGGGACCGCCCGCTGGACATTGTGCCGGAATGGACTCAAACCGGACAGACGGAGGACAGATTTGCTATCAACCGGTATTTTATCGACCACCCGGAAATGGTGCTGGGCAGACAGGAGCCGGTAAGCACTGCTCATGGTATGGATTACACCGTGAACCCTATCGAGGGACTGGAGCTTTCCGACCAGCTGCATGATGCTGTGAAGTACATTCATGGCACTTATCAGGAGGCAGAGCTGCCGGAGCTGGGCGAAGGCGAAGCTATTGACACCTCCATTTCTGCCGACCCCAATGTGAAGAACTATTCCTATGCCATTGTAGACGGGCAGGTGTATTACCGGGAAAACAGCCGTATGGTGCGCCCTGACCTCAACGCCACCGCAGAAGCCCGCGTAAAAGGTCTTGTGGGACTGCGTGATTGTGTGCAGGAACTGATCGACCTTCAGATGGATGCAGCGGTTCCGGACAGCACCATTCGGGAGAAGCAGGCGGAACTGAACAGCCTCTATGACAGCTTTTCTTCCAAATACGGTCTCATCAATGACCGTGCAAACCGTCTGGCCTATGCAGATGATTCTTCCTATTACCTGCTCTGTGCGCTGGAAGTCATCGACGAGGACGGGAAACTGGAACGTAAGGCAGATATGTTCACCAAGCGGACCATCAAGCCCCATCAGGCGGTGGCTGTGGTGGATACGGCAAGTGAAGCACTGGCGGTGTCCATCTCGGAAAAAGCCTGCGTGGATATGGACTATATGAGCCAGCTTACCGGAAAAACAAAAGAAGAACTGGCCGGAGAGCTGCAAGGCGTAATCTTCCGTGTACCGGGACAGTTGGAGCAGGACGGAACGCCCCATTATGTGACTGCTGATGAATACCTCTCCGGCAATGTACGCCGCAAACTGCGTCAGGCGCAGCGGGCCGCACAGCAGGACCCTTCCTTTGCAGTCAATGTGGAGGCCCTTACCGCTGCCCAGCCCAAAGACCTGGATGCGTCGGAAATCGAGGTGCGTCTGGGTGCTACCTGGATCGACAAAGAGTACATCCAGCAGTTTATGTATGAGACCTTCGACACGCCGTTTTATCTCCAGCGCAGTATCGAGGTCAACTACACCCCGTTTACAGCAGAGTGGCAGATCACCGGCAAAAGCTCTGTAAGCCAGAACAATGTGGCAGCCTATACCACCTACGGAACCAGCCGTGCCAATGCCTACAAGATTTTGGAGGATTCCTTGAACCTGCGGGATGTCCGTATCTATGACACGGTGGAGGATGCAGACGGCAGGGAGCGCCGGGTGCTGAATGCCAAGGAGACCACCCTGGCGGCTCAAAAACAGCAGGCGATCCGGGAAGCCTTTAGGGACTGGATCTGGAGAGACCCGGAGCGCCGCCAGGCTTTGGTGCGCCAGTACAACGAGGAAATGAACTCCACCCGCCCCCGCGAGTATGATGGCAGCCATATCACTTTTGGGGGCATGAACCCGGCCATTACCCTGCGGGAACACCAGAAAAGCGCCATCGCCCATGTGCTGTATGGAGGAAATACCCTGTTGGCACATGAAGTAGGCGCAGGCAAAACTTTTGAAATGGTAGCTGCTTCGATGGAAGCCAAACGCCTGGGACTGTGCCAGAAATCCCTCTTTGTTGTGCCAAACCACCTGACCGAGCAGTGGGCTTCGGAGTTTCTGCGGCTCTATCCTTCCGCCAATATCTTGGTCACCACCAAAAAGGACTTTGAAACCCATAACCGAAAGAAGTTCTGCGCTCGTATTGCGACGGGTGACTACGACGCCATCATCATGGGACACAGCCAGTTTGAGCGTATCCCAATCAGCCGGGAGCGCCAGGAAAGGCTTCTCTATGAGCAGATCGACGAGATCACTGAGGGCATCGCAGAGGTGCAGGCCAGCGGCGGCGAGCGTTTTACCGTCAAGCAGCTGGAGCGTACCCGAAAATCTCTGGAAGCCAGACTGGAAAAGCTGCAAGCCGAGGGGCGAAAAGACGATGTGGTAACCTTTGAGCAGCTGGGTGTAGACCGATTGTTCGTAGACGAGGCTCACAACTATAAGAACCTGTTTTTATATACAAAAATGCGGAATGTGGCTGGCCTTTCCACATCGGACGCACAGAAATCCTCCGATATGTTTGCCAAATGCCGCTATATGGATGAGATCACCGGAAACCGTGGCGTGATTTTTGCCACCGGCACACCGGTCAGCAACTCCATGACCGAGCTTTACACCATGCAGCGTTATCTTCAATATGAACGCCTGCAAGAGCTGAACATGACCCACTTCGACTGCTGGGCTTCCCGATTTGGAGAGACCGTCACAGCATTGGAGCTGGCACCGGAAGGCACCGGCTACCGGGCAAGAACGAGATTCAGCAAGTTCTTTAACCTGCCGGAGCTGATGAACCTGTTCAAAGAAGTGGCCGACATTAAGACTGCCGATCAGCTGAACCTGCCCACCCCGGAGGTGGAATACCACAACATCGTGGCGCAGCCTACCGAACATCAGCAGGAAATGGTCAAGGCCCTTTCGGAGCGCGCATCGCTGGTACACAGCGGAACTGTGGACCCGTCCCAGGACAATATGCTCAAGATTACCTCGGATGGCCGTAAGCTGGGCCTGGACCAGAGAATCGTCAACCAGATGCTCCCGGATGAACCTGGCACAAAGGTCAATCAGTGCGTGGACAACATCATGCAGATCTGGCGGGATGGCAAAGCTGACAAGCTGACCCAGCTGGTGTTCTGCGACATTTCTACACCGCAGGCAAAAGCTCCTGCAAGCAAGGCGGCGAAAACGCTGGATAATCCACTGCTTCACGCATTGGAAGGCGCTGTGCCTCTGCCGGAGCAGGAACCGGTCTTTACGGTATATGACGATATTCGTCAGAAACTCATTGCTCAGGGGATGCCTGCCGACCAGATCGCTTTTATCCATGAAGCCAACACCGAAGTGCGGAAAAAGGAGTTGTTCTCTAAAGTCCGTACCGGTCAGGTGCGTGTCCTTTTGGGCAGCACCGCCAAGATGGGCGCAGGCACCAATGTGCAGGACCGTCTGGTGGCACTTCATGACCTGGACTGTCCGTGGAGACCGGGAGATGTAGGACGGATTTTGCGGACATTCAAAATAAAAAAGAATGTGGAGGTAACAGACAATGGCAAAATCATTATTTGAGGAACTGGGCGGCAAATACGAAAGGCAAGGGGATTATTTGATACCGTGCTTAACTGTACCCGCCGAAGAAGAACAGGCAATAGGCATCTGGGGGCAACGGCATTTAGATTATCTAAAACAGTACCGTAAAGTTACATACACCAATCTTCTTACAAGCGGCAGGCTAAACGCCTACCTTGCCGACATCAACAGACAGGCACAGGAACGCTTTGAAAGGCTCATAGAGGGTATGAAACAGGCACAGGGCATAACGGAACAGCTAAAGGCAGAAAACGCCTTAGAATGGACAGGATGCCTCAATAACATAAGGGCTTGTGCGAGGGAGATTGTGGAAAAGGAAATTATTTTTGCATAAACAGATGATTAGTGGCAGGGGGAAATCCTGCCGCTTTTTCTGCTTTAGTTTGTCAGCTTGACAAATAAAGGGTTAAGGAATATAATTAGATTCAGTATTACACAAGGAGTTAATAAATATGCGGCAAGGTATTCTTAAATAAACTGTCAATTTGATAGTGGGAACAAAAAGTAGCAGTCCCGTTTCACTTTTAATATGGGGCTTAGTTTTTTGTACCCAGTTTAAGAATACTTTTATCATGTAATTTTATATGCCCGAAAACATATAAGTGTTTTGGGGCTATTGGAGTTATTTACCCAGTGATAGGAGTATTTATCACTGGGTATTTTTATGCCCTTTTTTGGGTGTTGATAGGAGGAAAATCACATGAAAATAATTAACTTAGGCATTCTGGCTCACGTTGACGCAGGAAAGACAACATTAACGGAGAGTTTATTGTATACCAGTGGTGCAATTGCAGAACCAGGGAGCGTAGATAAAGGCACAACAAGGACAGATACAATGAATTTGGAGCGTCAAAGGGGAATCACTATCCAGACAGCAGTGACATCTTTTCAGTGGGAGGATGTAAAAGTCAACATTATAGATACGCCAGGCCATATGGATTTTTTGGCGGAAGTATACCGTTCTTTATCCGTATTAGACGGAGCAGTATTATTAGTTTCTGCAAAGGATGGCATACAGGCACAGACCCGTATACTGTTTCATGCACTACAGATAATGAAGATTCCGACAATTTTTTTCATCAATAAAATTGACCAAGAGGGGATTGATTTGCCAATGGTATATCAAGAAATGAAAGCAAAGCTTTCTTCGGAAATTATAGTGAAGCAAAAGGTTGGGCAGCATCCTCATATAAATGTAACGGACAATGACGATATGGAACAGTGGGATGCGGTAATTATGGGAAACGATGAACTATTAGAGAAATATATGTCAGGGAAACCGTTTAAAATGTCAGAACTGGAACAGGAAGAAAACAGGAGATTCCAAAACGGAACGTTATTTCCCGTTTATCACGGAAGCGCTAAAAACAATCTGGGGATTCGGCAGCTTATAGAAGTGATTGCCAGTAAGTTTTATTCATCAACGCCTGAAGGTCAATCTGAACTATGCGGGCAGGTTTTTAAGATTGAATATTCAGAGAAAAGGCGGCGTTTTGTTTATGTGCGTATATATAGCGGAACATTGCATTTGAGGGATGTTATTAAAATATCTGAAAAAGAGAAAATAAAAATCACAGAGATGTGTGTTCCGACAAACGGTGAATTATGTTCATCCGATACAGCCTGCTCTGGTGATATTGTAATTTTACCAAATGATGTTTTGCAGCTAAACAGTATTTTGGGGAACGAAATACTGTTGCCGCAGAGAAAATTTATTGAAAATCCTCTCCCTATGCTCCAAACAACGATTGCAGCAAAGAAATCTGAACAGCGGGAAATATTGCTTGGGGCACTTACAGAAATTTCAGATGGCGACCCTCTTTTAAAATATTATGTGGATACTACAACGCATGAGATTATACTTTCTTTTTTGGGGAAAGTGCAGATGGAAGTCATTTGTGCCATCCTTGAGGAAAAATATCATGTGGAGGCAGAAATAAAAGAGCCTACTGTTATATATATGGAAAGACCGCTTAGAAAAGCAGAATATACCATCCACATAGAAGTCCCGCCAAATCCTTTCTGGGCTTCTGTCGGGTTGTCCATAGAGCCGCTCCCTATTGGAAGTGGAGTGCAGTATGAAAGCAGAGTTTCACTTGGATATTTAAACCAATCGTTCCAAAATGCGGTTATGGAGGGGGTTCTTTATGGCTGCGAGCAGGGGCTGTATGGATGGAAAGTGACAGACTGTAAAATCTGTTTTGAATATGGATTGTATTATAGTCCTGTAAGTACCCCCGCAGACTTTCGGCTGCTTTCCCCTATCGTATTGGAGCAGGCTTTAAAAAAAGCAGGGACAGAACTATTAGAGCCATATCTCCACTTTGAAATTTATGCACCGCAGGAATATCTCTCACGGGCGTATCATGATGCTCCAAGGTATTGTGCAGATATTGTAAGTACTCAGATAAAGAATGACGAGGTCATTCTGAAAGGAGAAATCCCTGCTAGATGTATTCAAGAATACAGGAACGATTTAACTTATTTCACAAATGGGCAGGGAGTCTGCTTGACAGAGTTAAAAGGATACCAGCCAGCTATTGGTAAATTTATTTGCCAACCCCGCCGCCCGAATAGCCGTATAGATAAGGTTCGGCATATGTTCCACAAGTTAGCTTAACAGCTTGCAAAAGTCATATAAAATGAGATTTGAAAGGATTAGAGACTAATTATGATGAAATGCGAATGGATATTGTGTCCTGTTTGTGGGAGCAAAACCCGTAATAAAATTAGGAAGGACACTGTTTTGGAGAATTATCCCCTTTATTGTCCAAAATGCAGACAAGAAAGATTGATTAAAGTTGACAACTTGAAGATAACTGTCATCAAAGAGCCAGACGCTTAAGACGCAGAGCCGATGAAATT